>CAYSKD010000047.1:0-7064 GCA_964431665.1 uncultured Clostridium sp. | reverse complement strand
GCTATAAAGAAGATCCTTAGATTAAAGTATATAATCATTTTTCTTGACAAATGGCTGTTAACATAGTAAAATATAATTGTATAAATTTATTTTATAAAAGGAAGCATTTATGAAGAAAAATAAAAAAAAGAAATTATTGGATTTTAGTATATTTTCTGTAAAAATGGTGTGCATTGCCATTATTGTTATAATATGCGCATTTGTTGCTATTGTTAATCCAGTAACATTATATGTAGATTTAGTTGTTATATTTATTTTATCATCTATTTCTGTATATTTATGCATAAAAGAAATAAAGACCAAGAAAGATAGAATAAATGAGATGTCAAAAGGAGTTGAATCTATTTTAAAAGATAACTTAAATGTTATAGATATACCCATGGCTATGTTAATAAGCCCAACTCAAATAATTTGGCAAAACACAAAGGCAGAACATATTATACCCAAAGAATTTATACAAGATATATTTTTAAAATTAGAAAAGCAAAGAAAACAAAATAATAATATGCTAGTAGCTACTGATATTGGAAATGGGGAATATTATAGTGCTATTGGAAATTATATACATTTTTCTAATTTTAATTGTATGTTAATTTCATTTATAAATAGAACTAAAGAAGTAAAACTACAAGAAGCATTAGATGATACAAAAGTTGCAGTAGGTATAATCTTTATAGACAATTATGAAGAAACTATGCAAGGCTTAGACGATATTAAAAAAGCAGAAATTACTTCAAAAATAGCTACTCAGATAAATGATTGGGTAACAGAAAATAAAGGTGTACTTACAAAAATAGATAAAGACAGATTTGTTATATTTGTAGAAAAGAAATATGTTAATGAAATGGAAAAAAATACATTTAAAATACTAGAACAAGTAAGAAATATTACAGATATAACAAAGCTTCCAATAACAATATCAATTGGGCTTTCATATTCAGAAAACACTTTAGATGAAAGATATAGTGCTAGTTCTTCTGCACTTGATATAGCACTTGGACGTGGTGGAGATCAAGCTGTAGTAAAAAAAGATAAAAAGTTTGATTTTTATGGCGGCGCAAATCTTGGAGTTGAAAAAACAAGTAGAGTACGTGCAAGAACAATTTCACAAGCATTAAAAGAAATAATGTTAAAATCTGACAAAATATATATAATGGGACATAAAAATACTGACATAGACTGTATAGGTGCATCTATTGGTGTATATAAAATAGCAAAACTATTAGATAAACCGGTAAATATAGTTATTGACTCAAAATGTAACAGTAGTACTAAGATTATAATAGATAAAATAAAAACGCAAGAAGAATACGAAAATATATTTATATCGCTAAATGATTTAAAGAAAATTGATTACACTAATGCTTTGTTAATAGTTTTAGATACTCATAAAAAATCATATTTAACATATCCAGAAATATTAGATAATTTTGAAAAAATAGTTGTAATTGATCACCATAGAAGAGGTCCTGAATTTATTGATAATACATTACTTACTTATCATGAAATATATGCATCATCTACTTGTGAGCTAGTAACAGAGTTATTAATATATTTAGATGATATAAAGCTTACTCCTATTGAGGCAGAATGTCTATATGCAGGTATTGTAATAGATACTAAAAATTTTATGTTCAAAACAGGAGTTAAGACATTTGAAGTAGCTGCATACTTAAAAAAATACGGAATTGATTTAACTGAAGTAAAGCAATTATTTCAAAGTGATTTTGAAACATATATAACTAAAGTTGATATTGTAAAAAATGCAGAAATTATAAAAGGGCAAATAGCAGTATCTATATGTGAAGAAGAAAATAGTGATATGCCAATTATAGCAGCACAAGCTGCAGATGAACTATTATCTATTGCTGGTATATTAGCATCGTTTGTTCTTTGTAAAGTTGAAAATATAGTAATGATATCTGGCCGTTCAATGGGAGATATTAATGTTCAAGCAATTTTAGAGGCAATTGGCGGTGGTGGTCATTTAACATTTGCTGGTGCTCAAATTGCTGGTGTAACAATAGAGGAAGCAAAACAAAAATTACTTGCTAGTATAGATGAATATTATGAAGCAGACTAATGCTAATATATTAATATAAAAAAATATGATATAGTAAATGTGCTATATAATTTGATAGTAGTAATATAAAGAGGTGAAACCTATGAAAGTAGTATTAAATCAGGATGTTAAAGGGGTTGGAAAAAAACTTCAGGTAGTTGAAGTAAGTGAAGGCTATGCTAGAAATTTTCTATTACCTAAAAAGTTTGCTAATATAGCTGATAATAAAAGTTTAAATGAAGCTAGAACAAAGGAAGAAGCAAATAAATTTAAGAAAGATACTGAGCTTTCAAAAGCCAAGATGCAAAAGGAAAAAATAGAAAAGATATATATAGAATTTAAAGAAAAAAAAGGTGCTAATGGAAAATTGTTTGGTAGTGTTACAGAAAAAGAAATATCAGAAAAATTAAATGAAAAACTAGGTATAGATATAAATAAGAAAAAAATAACCTTAGATGAACCAATAAAACAAGTTGGAAACTATACTGCCAATATAAAACTATACGAAGGAGTAGTAGCAAATTTAAAAATTTTAGTGGTTGGAATATAGGAGTAATATCAATGGAAAATGAAGTAGTAAATAAAGTAATGCCAAATGATACATTAGCAGAACAAGCAGTATTAGGTTCAATGTTGGCTGATAAAGATGCAGTTATGAGTGCTGTTGAAGTTTTAAAACCTGACGATTTTTATAGAGAAGATCATAAAGAAATATATGCTGCAATGTTTGAACTATATAGTTTGGGAAAACACATCGATTCAATTACTTTAGCAGATCAATTAAAGTTAAGAGGGACTTTAGAAAAAGTAGGATCTAGGCAGTATATTGCTATGTTAATAGATAATGTACCCACAACTTTAAATGTAGAAAATTATGTAAAAATAGTAGAAGAAAAATCAGTTATTAGGCAATTAATAAAAACAGGACAGGAAATACTTCAAATGGGCTATGCACAAACTGAGGAAGTAGACGCAATTATAGAACAAACAGAAAAAAAAGTTTTCGATGTATTGCAAAATAGAAATACTAAAAATTATTCTAGTATAAAGGAAATCCTTATAACAGCTTTCGATACAATTGAAAATATGTATCAAAACAAAAATAAAGTTTCAGGAATCGAAAGTGGATTTATTGATTTAGATGCAAAGATATCCGGTTTAAACCCTTCAGATTTGCTGATAGTTGCAGCTCGTCCGGCAATGGGAAAATCATCCTTTGTATTAAATATTGCAACTTATGTAGCTATGCATCAAAAGACACCTGTTATGATATTTAGTCTTGAAATGTCAAAAGAGCAAATGGTAAATAGAATACTTGCTAGTGAAAGTGAAATTGATAGTATGAAACTAAGAAATGCTGATTTAACCTCTGAAGATTGGTTAAAACTTGGGGCTTCTAGTGGTAAATTATCTGAAATACCATTATATATTGATGATACCCCAGGACTTTCATCAGCAGAATTAAGAGCCAAATGTAGAAAAGCTAAGCTTGAGAAAGATATTGGACTAGTTATAGTGGATTATTTACAACTTATGGAATCTAAGACCAAAAGTCAGTCAAGACAACAAGAAATATCTGAGATAAGTCGTTCATTAAAGATTCTTGCAAAAGAACTTCAAGTTCCAGTAATAGCACTTTCACAGCTTAGCCGTGCAAGTGAAGCACGTGCAGACCATAAGCCAATGTTAAGTGATCTTCGTGAATCTGGTTCAATAGAGCAAGATGCTGATATAGTTATGTTTATACATAGAGAAGATTATTATGATCCAGATACAGAAAAGAAAAATGTAGCAGAAATAATTATCGCTAAAAACAGAAGTGGTTCTACAGGAACAGTAGAACTTGCATGGCTTGGTCAATATACTAAATTTGCAAATTTATATAGGGGACCGGAGGCTTAAAAGTGGTAAGAAAACAAGAAAGTATTATTGAGACTATTACAAAAAAAGTTGAACTAACAATAATTCAAAATAATTTAATAAATGATAACGATAAAATAGTTGTAGGCGTATCTGGAGGACCAGATTCTATGTGTCTTTTAGATACGTTATATAATTTAAAATCAGTTTTAAATGAAAAATATTCTATAAAATTTGAAATTGTTGTTGCACATGTTAATCATATGATAAGAATTGAGTCAGAAGACGAAAAAATATTTGTAGAAAAATTCTGCAAAAAATTAAATATACCTTTTTATTATTTAAAAATAGACATACCCACTTTATCGAAAAATGAAAAGATATCTCAGGAAATGTCTGCAAGAAAAGAAAGATACGAGTTCTTTGAAAAAATAAGAAAAGAAACTAAATCAAATAAAATTGCTGTTGCGCATAATTTAAATGATAATGTTGAAACCATATTTTTGAATTTAATAAGAGGAAGTGGCTTAAAAGGTTTAACAGGTATGGATTATATTACCAATTTTGTTATAAGACCACTTTTAGATATTGAAAAAAAAGATATTTTGGAGTATAATATATTAAAAAATTTAAATCCATGTTTTGATAAAACAAATGAACAAGATATTTATGTAAGAAATAAAATAAGATTAAAATTAATACCTACGTTACAAAATGAATATAATCCTAATATACTTGCAAATATAACAAGAATGAAGCATATATTAGAACTAGATGAAAATTTTTTAGAAGAATATACTAAAAAAATAGTAAATGAGGCTATTATTGATAATAATATTAATAATATAATTTTTGATTTTTCTATTATTTTAAAAGAACATAAAGCAATTACTTTACGTAGCATTAAGTATATAATTGGACTTAGATTAAATTCGAGTGAAGGAATAGAAAATGTTCATATTATGGATATTTTAAAATTATTTACAAATAATATAGTAGGAAAAAAATATATAATAGGAAAAAAGTTTACTATTGAGATAATAAAAAAGAATATAGCAATTATATATTAATTATAGGGAGGAACTATGAAAAAAAGAGGAATAATAAGTACACTAATTACTTATATTTTAATTATTGGCATTGCTATGTATGCAATTACATTATTGAGTGCAACTAACACAAAGGAAATGTCATATACAGAACTTATGCAAAAAGTCGAAGAAAACGCTGTAATAAGTATTAAGCTTTCAAATGATAGGCAAACAGCGCAAGTTAAATTAAAAGATGAAGAAAATATAACAAGGGTAGTTGAAATACCTGCGACAACACCATTTATTGAAAATATACAGTCAAGAGTTGCTTCAGGTGAGTTTGAACTTACAGTTGCTGATGAATCTACATGGGAGGTTATAGCACCATTACTTCCTAATATATTACTTTTAGTTGGAACTTTATTTATATTTATGTATATGATAAGAAAAACAACTGACGGTAATACAAAAGCTATGAGTTTTGGTAAAAATAGGGCTAAAATGGTAGATAAAAATGATAAGAAAAAAATTACTTTTGAACAAGTAGCTGGACTAAAAGAGGAGAAGGAAGAATTACAAGAAGAAGTAGAGTTCTTAAAAAATCCTAAAAAGTATCAAGAGATGGGAGCAAGAATTCCAAAAGGAATATTGCTTGTAGGAAGACCAGGTACAGGAAAGACTTTACTTGCTAAAGCAGTTGCCGGAGAAGCAAATGTACCATTTTTCTCAATAAGTGGTTCTGATTTTGTTGAGATGTTTGTTGGTGTTGGTGCTTCACGTGTAAGGGATTTATTTGCTGAAGCTAAAGCTAATTCTCCATGTATTGTTTTTATTGATGAGATTGATGCGGTAGGCCGTCATAGAGGTGCTGGTGTAGGTGGAGGACATGATGAACGTGAGCAGACATTAAACCAACTATTGGTTGAAATGGATGGATTTTCTACGCATGAAAGCATAATCATAATGGCAGCTACTAATAGACCGGATATATTAGATCCTGCACTTTTAAGACCGGGAAGATTTGATAGACAAATTGTGGTTGGTGAGCCTGATATACTAGCAAGAGAAGAAATAATAAAATTACATGCAAAAAATAAACCTTTTGTTCCTGGAATCGACTTTAAGGTAATAGCAAAAAATACGGCAGGTTTTAGTGGAGCAGATCTTGAAAATATGATAAACGAAGCGACATTACTTGCTACTAGAAAGAATAAGAAAACAGTTGATTTATCAGATGTTGAGGAAGCAATGGTTAAAGTTATGATGGGACCAGAAAAGCGTAGTAAAGTAATATCAGATAAAGAAAGAAAACTTACAGCTTATCATGAAGCAGGTCATGCAGTTGTATCTAAGTTTTTACCAACGCATGATACAGTCCATCAAATATCTATTATTCCAAGAGGTATGGCTGGTGGATATACTATGTATAAGCCTAATGAGGATAAAAGTTATCGCTCTAAATCTGAAATGAAAGAACATATAGTATCTTTACTCGGTGGAAGAGTGGCAGAGCAACTTGTACTTGATGATATAAGTACAGGAGCATCAAATGATATTGAAAGAGCTACTAAAATAGCAAGAGATATGGTAACTAAATATGGAATGTCAGAGAAATTAGGACCTATTACTTTTGGCTCAACTCAAGAAGAGGTATTCCTTGGAAAAGAAATGACTTCTCAACGCAATTATAGTGAAAAAGTTGCA
This sequence comes from uncultured Clostridium sp., assembly GCA_964431665.1. Taxonomy (GTDB): domain Bacteria; phylum Bacillota; class Clostridia; order TANB77; family CAG-465; genus CAG-465. Next base: position 407 of record CAYSKD010000047.1, on the reverse strand, counting down.
GCCCAAATAGATGAAGAAGTAAAAGATATTATAACAAGGGCATATAATTATGCTGAAAGGTTATTAAAAGATAATATTGATAAACTTCATAAGATAGCTGAAATATTACTTGAAAAGGAAAAAGTTACAGCAGAAGAATTTGAAGCAGTAATGAATTCATAGATTAATTCTTAAATGATATATACAAATATCATTTAAGAATTTTTTAAATAAAATTAATATAAAAATATAAGAAAAGTTATAATTTTATCATACAAAAATGTAAACAAACTATTGCAAAAAGTTTATAAAATTTGTATAATAAAGTTAAGAAAATAAGAGGAGATAAAAGTTATGTCAAAAAGAGTGCTTGAAGTAAGCATAACACTAAACAAACAAACAAACAAACAAACAGGTATGTTCTAGAA
>CAYSKD010000046.1:0-7278 GCA_964431665.1 uncultured Clostridium sp. | reverse complement strand
CCTCAAGGTTTAACTGGCGCTACTGGGCCTACTGGACCTCAAGGTGCCCAAGGTATTCAAGGAATTCAAGGATTAGCTGGTGCTACTGGCCCTACTGGACCTCAAGGACTTCAAGGAATTGAAGGACCTACTGGGCCTACTGGACCTCAAGGACTTCAAGGAATTGAAGGAGCTACCGGTCCTACTGGGCCTCAAGGACTTCAAGGAATTGAAGGACCTACTGGACCTACTGGGCCTCAAGGACTTCAAGGAATTGAAGGAGCTACCGGTCCTACTGGGCCTCAAGGACTTCAAGGAATTGAAGGACCTACTGGGCCTACTGAAACATACAAAAGTGTAATCTTATACTTCAAATAAATACCATTACCTAAAATAATGGTTTTATTTTGTAATAAACTTTTACTTTTAAATTCTCATCAATTTCTATTTTATCAATAAGAGAAGATAAAAGTTTTTTAGTTGGTTTCTTTAATTCCAAATACTCTTGTATTATCTTTGTATATTTACTATCATCTAAAGTTGCTTTACCACTTAAAGATAGTAGTTGTTTTTCAATTTCTTTGGTTTCATCTATCAATGATTTTATTTTATCATTTATAAGATTATATTGTCTTGTGTATATATCTTTGGTTATTTCATTTTTATAGAAATCATTTAAAGCCTTATCAATACAATTATTTTGCACTTTTATTTCATTTTCAATTCGTGCCTTTTTCATTTCTAAATTATATTGTAATTTTAGGGTCTTATCATTGTTTTTTAATAGAGTTTCAAAGTTGCTAGTTTTTAAATACTTTTTACACCAACTTTTAATCTCTTTTAAAACACTTTTTTCTAACTCATCATAATCTAACTTATGGGGAGTACAAACATTGTATCTTGCATATTTCTTATAGTTGTTGCAATAGCAAGTGTGTTTCACTCCTTTTTTTAGTTTATATTCGTTTATGCTTATTGTATGTTTGCACTCATTACAAACAAGAAAGCCCCTAAAAAGATGTTCGTGTGATTTTTGACTTCTATTTTTATTCTTTTGGTATATATTTTGTGCTGTCTCAAAAGTTTCTCTATCTATTATAGCCGGACATTTTCCTTTTGCAATTATCCACTCACTTGGTTTAGTCCTTATTCTTTTTTTAGATTTATAACTAACTTTCTTTTCTCTACATTGTGTTAAGTCTCCCATATAAGTTGGGTTAGTTAAAATATTTTGTATTGTTCTTGGTTTCCATATTCCAAAAGTAAGAGACTTATTGCCACGTGTTTGGTTTTGATAAACACTTGGTATCGTTATCTTTTCATCAGTAAATATATTACATATTTTTTGTATGCCAACACCACTATTAAATAATTCAAATATTCTTATTACATTGTCTTTTACTTCTTCATCTATAATAAGATAGTGTTTATCATTTTCTATATCACGTTTATAGCCATAAGGTGCTTGACCCCCCATAAAAAGTCCTTGTCTTTTTTTGCTATTAAGTATTTCAATAATCTTTATAGAAGTATCTTGTAATACCATATCATTATAAGCAAATTTCATAAGTATATTATGACTTCTTGGGTCTATACTATCATATCTATCAGCAAGTGCAACATAACGTATTCTATTTTCCGGAAAGTATCTTTCAGCATAAAAACCGGTCTCTATATGGTCTCTACCTAAACGTGATAAGTCTTTTGTAATAACCATATTTATTCTTTTACTTTCTAAATCTTTTTTCATACGTTCAAAGCCATCACGTTCAAAGTTTCCACCACTTGCACCATCATCAACATACTCATCAACATAAGTAAGTTTATTTTCTTTTATGTATTCCCAAATATATTCTCTTTGGTTTCCAATACTTTTACTTTCTTTGCTTGGGTCTTCTTCTTTTTCTTTGTCTTTTTCTTCATCTTTTGAAAGCCTTAAATATATACCAACTTTGTATGTTTCATCAGTTATCATTTTTACTCCTTTCATCTAATGAAACACATTTTTATATACACATATATTATACCACTTTTTGCCTTATTTTTAAAGGTTTTATATAGTTTTTTCGTTATAATATATGATTAAAAATTGTTCCATAATCTCTTGAAAACTCTTTCCGTTTTCATCAAAAATATTTTCAATTATCATCTTTTCAACTCCTAACTAATTTTATGTAAAATTAGATTAGATTATTTCTTTCAAAGTGCTTTTTATTTTAATCAAAAAGAAAAGATTATAAAACTATGTTTCAGTAGAAAAAAGGTGTTTCGTTGTTCGTGTTTTGTTCGGTTAAATAAAAAAAGAAAGAGAAACAAGTCATATAAAACTTATTTTTCTTTACTTTGTATATGATAGTGGTGTGATAAATCCTTTCCCCATGTTTTACACCCATAACAATCAACAGCAATTCTTTGTTTTGGGTCTTTATCAATTATCTTAACTATATCATCATAACACTCTTTAAATAGTGTTATAAACTCTTGTTTCTTTTTTTCGTGTTCTTGTTGTTGTTTTAAATATTCATCTATACCATTGTCTATAATAAAGTTTAAATCATATTCAAGTGTGTTTTTGTTGTCTTTAAGTCCTAATAAATCTTCTATATCTAAATCAATACTTACTTTATTACTATTTTTCATTTTTAGCGCCTTTACAACTATTGATATATGTTTTTAAATCTTCATTACTAACTACATATTGCCTACCTATATAACTTGCAATTAGTTTATGTTCTTGTATCATCTTTCTTAATATGGTATAGGTGTTTTAATCAAGACACTAATATCTTTTAAATTATAGTATGTTGTATTATTCATACTTTCATCATCTCCTAATGATTAGTAGCAAGATGAAAGTAAGAATACAAAAAGTTATTGATAATACCTATATAGTACCTTCATAGTAAAAATACTAAAAAAAGAAAGTCAAAAAGAAAATATAACACCTCGTAAAACGCAAATTCCGCTATCCAAAAGCCATGAAAATATCTTTTTAATATAATTTATCGTGTAGGGGTTAAAAATGTCTGAAATAGGGTTAAAAATGATGGTTATTTAATTTAGTAGTCCGGATAGATTAAGTTAAGGCTCATTTTGTACTTTCAAAATGGCGGCTTTGCCCTAAATTAGATTTAGTAAAATAAAAAAGCAAAACTATAAAACTTACTTAGCTTTGCCTTTTGTAGGAACTCCATTGTAATAAAATGTATTTGTTTCAAAATCTATATAAGATGGTATTCCTTTTTCTTCTAACGTTTTAATAAAAAGTTCTAAATCCATCAAAGGGGATGCTGCAACACCTTCGTGAATAATATGTCCTAATTTTCTACTTGCGTTAGAAAAATCTCTGTGATACATTCTATAAAAACTACCATCAGATTTAGGGACTTTTTCATATGGAACCTCTTCACAGGCTCTTGAATAAACATCCTTTCCGTATTTTTCTTCAACTTCCCAACTACCAAACTCAATTCCTACTACTTCCCAAGGAATAACTGCATTTGGATTTGCTGGTAATTCTGACTTTGATGCACTTTCAATAGTTGTTTTTCTAACATCATCTAAAAATGCTTGATATCTTTCATCTAATGTCTGTTGTTTTGTCTGTTCACTTTTAACTTCTTCAATAGCATCTACTTTACCTAAAAATTTTGATGTTTCTGGAACATAATATAATAGAGCTTCTTTTTCTTGAGAAGTTAATGCTAATTCTGGCTTTAAAATTCCTTTCTCATCATATTGATTTGGAACGTTTAGTTTAGAAATAGCACTCATATATGCACTACCATATTTCGTTTGCATATAATCTCTTAAATCTTTTCTTTCTTTAACTTTTTCATCATTGTATGACATTTTATAACACCTCCGCTAAATCGATTATACCATATTTCCATAAAAAATAATAGTTATTTACGTAAAAATACCAAAAAAATAAATGATGAAAATAAATAAAACATTTTAATTTATATAAAACACCTAAAAATCGTTATAACAAGCATTTAAAGGTCGGTTATCTTTTCTTTTATTAAGAAGGGGGCTTATATTATGAACGATAGTGAATAATATAAGACAAGGGGTTATTTAATTTTCTTTTATTTAATACTTTACAAAAGGTTATTATATTTAATATTATATATATGCAATAAATAATAGTCTTTAGAAAAAGGTATTATATTCTTATAAGTTATACTTGATATTAAAGTCTACTTGGTATTACATATCTTATTACATTATTTGTCATTATATTATACTTTACTTTAGATTATATTTTATAATATATTATACTTACTATATATTATACTTTATTTAATTTAATTATATAGTATTTAACTAAATTAAAAAATTAACTTTTATAATATACTCAATATTATATTTATATAAATTTATATAGAAAATAAAAAGGAATAGTTTTGAATATAAGACCACTCCTTAAAGTTAAAATATAGTTTAATTTTAGTTTATCACTCCTTTATTCTGTGTATAGGAATACTTTAATTTTAGTTTAATTTTAGTTTAAATTTGTTTCTTCGGTGTTATCATCATCACTATTAACAATTTTGATAAAATCAATATAATCACTATATAAACTTATAATGTAATTGAATAAACTTTCTATACGATAGTTTATATCATTTTTTGATTTATTAGGTTTTATTCTCTTGTCTAAATAAGCAAGAAATTTTTTTAAATCTTTTTCCTTTGGTTTTTCTCTATTATAAGCAAATAAGGTTGATTTAATAATTTGTTCTTTTACATATTCAACTGAATTTTTTTGATACATATCATTTTTATTATCAGTTAAATATACTTTTCTTTCTTTAATTTTTACTTGAATATTTTGTTCTACATTATTGTTATTCATAAATTCTACTCCTTTGTACTTTTTACTTTGAAATAATAATCTAATCAGTACATTTTTAAAAGGAGTTATACAACAAAATCAAAATAATTTTGTTTAAGATTTATACTTGCAATATGAAATATACCTTGATTTTCGTAAAATTTCATACTTTTAGCAACTTGCCATTTAATCTCATCTAAACAATTAGGGTTTGCAATAAGTCTTTTATACCATATTCCCAAATGTTCGTATATTTCCCTACATTTACTATCAATACTCTTTAAAATATCAGTATTATCACTCAAATAACTTTTCACAAAGCCTATATTTGAAATAAAATAATCATCAACACTATAAGTATCAACTAAAATATTGTTAAAACTACATAAGGTAGAATATGAAAGATAAACGTGTCTTAAAAATATTGCTTGACTTTCCCAACTATCACATCTATCAAATAAATCACTATTGTAGTTATAAAGTGCTTTTATGTTTTTTTCACTATTCCAATATCTTGTAGAAGTAGGACACCTTTTTCCTTTATAGCCATATACAAGCATAATATAAACTCCTTTCAAATATTTTTGTTCCGGAACAATTAAATCTTAACAAAACAAGAAAATTTTTGATAGATATTATACCACATTTTTAGGGGTTTTGTTGTTCGTTTTATGTTCGGTATAAATAGCACAAAAAAAGTGTGTTTTTAAGCATATTAACCCAAAAGCACAGCTCCTTTTCGCCATTTTAAGCAATTTTTGTATATAAAAAATGTGTTTCTTTACCTTTATTTTCGGTATTTTCCATATATTTTACACTTTGGTATGGGTCAACTGGGCCTCAAGGACTTCAGGGAATTGAAGGAGCTACCGGTCCTACTGGACCTCAAGGACTTCAAGGAATTGAAGGAGCTACCGGTCCTACTGGGCCTCAAGGACTTCAAGGAATTGAAGGAGCTACCGGTCCTACTGGGCCTCAAGGACTTCAAGGAATTGAAGGAGCTACTGGTCCTACTGGACCTCAAGGACTTCAGGGAATTGAAGGAGCTACTGGGCCAACTGGACCTCAAGGGCTTCAGGGAATTGAAGGAGCTACTGGGCCAACTGGACCTCAAGGACTTCAAGGAATTGAAGGACCTACTGGACCTACTGGGCCTACCGGGCCAGCTACTACATTAACTTTAGGAACAGTAACAACTGGTGCACCTGGAACTCAAGCGGCAGCATCATTAACTTTAACTGGAGATAATACCTATACATTAGATTTAACGATACCACAAGGACCTACTGGGCCAACTGAATAATGTACAAATATAAAACTTGTGTTTATGCTATATGCAAAAATGAATCAAAATTTATAAAAAGATGGTATGAGTCAGTAAAAGAATCAGATTACATATGTGTTCTTGATACTGGCTCTTCTGATAATAGTGTACAACTAATGGAAGAACTTGGAATCACTGTTAAAACTAAAATAATTAAACCATGGAGATTTGATGAAGCAAGAAATGAATCTTTAAAAATGATTCCTAAAGATGCAGATATTTGTATATGTTTAGATTTGGATGAAATAATTATAAATGGTTGGAGAAGAAAATTAGATAATATTTGGAATAATGATATTACTAGACTTAGATATATTTATAATTGGAGTTTAGATAAAAATAATAACCCAATAATTAGTTTTTATGGTAACAAAATACATAAAAATAATTATTATAAATGGACTCATCCAGTTCATGAGGTATTAGAAATAATTAATCATAATGAATACGAAATAGCCACAAATGATATAATAATAAATCATTATCCAGATAAAGAAAAATCTAGAAGTTCTTATCTACCATTACTAGAATTATCAATTAAAGAAAGTCCTCTTGATGATAGAAATATGCATTATCTTGGAAGAGAATATATGTATTATGGAAGATATCAAGATAGCATAGATACTTTAATTAAACACTTATCTCTTAAAACTGCTGTATGGAAAGATGAGAGATGTGCATCAATGAGATTTATAGGCCGCTGTTATAAAAGACTTGGTAGATACAAAGAAAGTGAAATGTGGTATAAACTTTCTATAAAAGAAGCTCCATATTTAAGAGATGGCTATATAGAACTTGCTTTGCTATATTATAGTCTTCAAGAATTTAATAAAGTTAAATATTATGTACATAAAGCATTAAAAATTAAAAATCATGAAAAAACATATATAAATGAAATGTTTAGTTTCAATGAAACTCCTTATGATTTACTATCAATAAGTTATTATATGTTAGGCTACTATAAGGCAGCATTAAAGTATGTTAATATGGCTATAGAAATTAATAATAAAGATAAAAGATTATTAGAAAATAGAGATATTATCAAAAGTATATTAAATTAATTTACACCCCTAGAGGGGTGTTTCAGATTGTTGACAAAGTGGTATATTCAAAAAGAATATATCGCTTTTTTGTT
>CAYSKD010000045.1:4557-7327 GCA_964431665.1 uncultured Clostridium sp. | reverse complement strand
CTTTATAAACCTATGTAAAATAAATAATGTAAAAATATGGGACATAAGAAATGTAGTTAAAGGAATGGTTAGATTTAAAATAAACGTATCTGATTTTAAAAAATTAAGACCAATCTCTAAAAAAACAAAATGTAAAATTAAAATAAAGAAAAAAGAAGGATTATATTTTACATTATTTAAGTATAGAAAAAGGAAGTTTGCTATTTTCTTAGTCTTTATGATTGTAATTTTTAGTATAGCTTTTTCTACATTCATATGGGATATAAAAGTAGAAGGAAATGAGAAGATATCAACTGACCAGATTATTACAAGTTTAAAAGAAAGTGGATTATATGTTGGAAAATGTAAAATTGGTTTGGATAAAAAAGAAGTAATAAATAATTTAAGAGTAAATTTACAAGAAATATCATGGGCTGGAATTGATATAGACGGAACTTCTATTACAGTAAAAATAGTAGAAAAGACAAATTTAGAGGATAAAGATATACAAAATAATAAAATTGGAGATATTGTAGCAAATAAGTCTGGGGTTATAACTAGATTAGTACCTGAAAATGGTACAGCCGTTTTAAATGAAGGAAGTTATGTAGAAAAAGGAAGTGTATTAATAGAAGGAAAGATATATAGTAAAATTTTAGAGCCAAAAGACGTAACTGCTAAAGGAATTATAAAAGTAAATTGCGAATATGAAAAAATTGCAGAGTATAACTATACAACTATATTAAAAGAATATACTCAAAAAATGAGATATACAGTAGGAATAACAGTAAATTCTAAAGAAAGTATGTTAAATTATTTGAATAAATCTTTAAAGTATGATATAACTAAAAGTAGTAAAAGTATTAATCTATTTGGGCTTAATATTTCTTTTGACTTGTATAAATGTAATGAATATCTTGAAAAGGAAATAATAAGAACAAAAGAAGAACTTTTAAATATCTCAAAACAAGATATTGATGATTATTTAAATGGGGAAATTTTACCTAATGCAAAAAATCCCCAAGTGGTAGATATTAATACAGAGTATATAGAAAATGAAAATGGAATAATTGTAAAAACTAAATATGTAATAAATGAAGAAATAGGAGAATTTGTTGAAAGGGAAAATGTAGTTTATGAGCAATAATATTGTTTTAGATTTAGATAAAAAAATAGTAAGTTTTGTTAAGGAAAATATTACTAATAATGATGTATTTAATGATATTACATTAAAGGAGTATATTAATAAAATAATAGAATATGCTTTAAATGATCAAAAAGTAACTGCTGATAAAATCTATATTTCTATACAAAGTGCAAGTAAAGAAGAGATTAAAAAAATTAATAAAGAGTATAGAAATATAGATAAAGAAACTGATGTACTCTCTTTTCCTATATTTAATGTTAGTGAAATTAGGAATATATCAGAGCAAAAAGATGAAAATAAAAAGTTAAAGGAAATTGAACTTGGTGATATAATATTATGTTTGGACGTTATAAAGCTTCAATCTATTATGTATAATACTGGTATTTTAAGAGAAACATTATATATGATAACGCATGGTGTATGTCATCTATTAGGATTTGACCATATTAAAGAAGAAGACAAAATAGTAATGAGAAATCTTGAAGAAAAAATTTTAAGTTATTTAGGAGTTGAAAAATAAATGGCCAAGAAAGAAGAAATTAAAAAAAATAATGATAATAACAAAGATATAAATATAGAGGAAAAAGTTGATATTAATGATAAAGGAACAAAAATATATACTAAAGAGAATAATAAAACAAGTGTGGACGAAGATGTAAAAATATATAAAACTGAATCAGAAAGAAAAAAAGATTTGGAAAATTTAAAACAAACCAAAAACAAAACTTTTTTTACAGCAATGGGACATGCAATTGATGGAGTAATACGTGCATTTAAAACTGAAAGGAATTTGAGAATAGATTATATAATAGGATTATTTGTTTTAATTACTAGCCTATTTTTTGATTTTACTAAAACTGAATTTGCTTGTCTTTGCCTAACGGTAGGATTTGTAATATTTGCAGAAATGATTAATTCAGTTTGTGAGTATATTGTAGACTTAATAACCGATAGATATGACGATAGAGCAAAAGCGGCAAAAGATATAGCTGCTGGTGGTGTCCTTATATCATCTGGAGTTGCTGTTATAGTAGCATATTTTCTTTTTGCAGATAAAATATATAATGCTACAACATCAGTTATAGCTTCAATATTTAGTTCTAAGTTACATCTATTATTTACAATCACATTTGCAGTGATTTTGCTTGCAGTTATACTTAAAGGAATGTTTTCAAAAGGTGAAAAATATTCACAGGCTTATCCAAGCGCAAGAGTAGCACTTGCATTTGCTCTTACAACTTATGTATATATTATAACAAGAAGTATATTTGTTGGAGCAGTAGCCTTTATATTAAGTGTTATGATAGCCCAAATTAGAATAGAAAATACAAAGATAAGACCAATTTATATTTTACTTAGTGCAATACTTGGTATACTTGTAGTTCTTATTATATATCAGATAGTTTTAATGGGACCAAATATAACAGGGTTTATTAGTAATTTAAATAATTAATCGAAAGGATGATTTTTTATGGATAATGAGCAACTTATAAAAATTGCTACAATGGCAAGAAAAAATGCTTTTGCACCTATTACAAATTATACAGTTGGTGCTGCACTTTTAGCTGAGTCGGGAACTGTGTATATTGGTACAAATATCGAAGTGCCATCTGGTATAGGCATTTCAAATTGTGCAGAAAGAGT
>CAYSKD010000045.1:0-4457 GCA_964431665.1 uncultured Clostridium sp. | reverse complement strand
GTACAAATATCGAAGTGCCATCTGGTATAGGCATTTCAAATTGTGCAGAAAGAGTAGCAATACAAAACGCATATACTCATGGTGAAAGAAAGTTTAAAAAAATTGCTATAGTTGGAGCTGATCAATCAAGTGACGAATTAGATTTAACATTAGTTCCTTGTGGCGTATGTTTACAATTTATAAATGAAATGTGTAAAGATGTGGATATTGTATATTTGTCAAAAGGCAATATAGAAGTAAAAAAAGTTGAAGATTTCCTTAAAGCTCCTTATAATTTTAAAAGATAGAGTAACATGCATAATTATTAATAATATTAAAAGATGTGAATATAATGTATTGGTGGTAACAATGATGAAAAAATACATTTTTTTACTTCTTTTTTTTATTATAGTTTGCGTGGGAGTTTTTGCTATAAAAAATAATAATAGCATAGTTGAAGTAAAACAAGTATTTTCTACAGCCGATTTAAAAAGTAATTGTGCTATAGATAAAATTATTGAAGAAAATGATAATTATATTATTAAAGCCTATTATCCTGTTACACAATATCAAAATTTAAATGATGAAATACTTGCAGTAGTAAATAAAAATATAGATGAATTTAAAAATGAGATATCTAATTTTGAAAAAAGTGATAATTTAAAATATTCTTTACAAATAAATTTCAATAGTTATGAATATTTAGATTATATATCTTTTGTATTTAATATATTTGTTGATACAAAAGGAGCTCATCCTAATACATATATATCTAGTGTTAACTATAATACTTTAACAAAAAAGGTATTGCATATAACTGATTTTGTAGATATGAATAAAGATTTTTTAACTATTCTTTCAACTTATTCATATGATACATTAAAGGATAACGAAAAAATAATATCTAGCAACGTAAACGATATGTTGAAAGAAGGTACACAGCCTAAAGTAGAAAACTTTGATGCTTTTGCACTTGATAAGACAGGATTTATTGTATTTTTTGAAAATTATTCGGTAGCCCCTTATGTGGCAGGAGAATTTATTGTAACAATACCATATGAGCAACTTAAGTTAAAACTATAATATAACATATATCTATTTGTTGCTTTACATTTTTATTATTTTATATTAAATAAATAATATAAATTTATACAAAAGTAAATTATAATTTCTTGCTATTTAAAAGTTAATGTCATATAATATATATAGGATTATTACCAATGAAGAAGTAAAGAAGGTTTTAGTATGAAAATAATAACAAAAACTGATTTTACAAAAACACTTAATTTACCTAAGCCAACTATTGAAATAAAAGGAAATCAGGTAAAAAAAGAAGATTATATATTAAGCAAAATACAAGATGAAAAAAAATATTTGTATGTTGTAAATAAAAATTTAAAGAGCGGTGCAAAAAGATATAAAATTAAAGAGCTACCTACATATATTCAATCAAGTTTGACATCAACAGTAATATTAAATAAGATTTTAAAAGATATTTTAATAAAAAGTAAATTATTAGAAGGTAATATTGTAAATCATGAATTAACGTTTACAAATGCAATAGATAAAAACCAAATAAGTATAGATGGTACAAACAAAAATAATATACAAGAATTAATAAAGATAAGAACTCAAAAGCGCAAGGAGCTAGATACTACATTTAAGGCTCAAACATTAAATATTAATAAGCTTGGAACTACTATTAATTATGAAAAGCAAAATACAACTACAGTAAAAAAAGAGTTTGATATTGCTATGATTGAAACTTTTTTTAAAATATATAAAGAGGGAAGAATAAAAAAAGAATTAAGACCTGTGTATTGGTGCCCAAAATGTGCCATGGCTAAATCTAAAAAAGAATTAAAATTTGTAAAGAAAGAATTAGATAATTATTATATATTATATAGGGTTGAAGATGATAGTGGACTTTTAAAAAAATATAATAATTTGAAAAATACATATTTTATAGTAAGTAATGTTAGACCATATCTAATGGTTACAAGTGAAAACATTGCTATAGCAAACGAACTAGAATATTCACTTATAGAAACAAAATTAAATAATAATATATATCATTATATAGTAGCATCTAGATATGTTGATGATGTTATGCAAAAAGAGTTTATAATAAAATATGAAGTAAAAGAAGTTTTTAAAGCAGAACAGTTAAGAAATATTTTATGCATGAATCCTCTTGATTATAGAAAAAAAGTTAGCGTTATATTAACAAATGAAGAGTATGTGTGTTATGATAATGAAAGCTCTACCGGAGTTAGAACAGTTTCATCTGGGCATACATATATTGACTATCTAATATTAAAGCACACCAAAGCTAATGCTGTAAAATCTATTATTGATGAACATGGTAAAACAAATGCTTTAGCACTTGTATATAATAATATGGATTATTTAGAGGTTAATACCAAAATTATTGAATATCTTCGAAATTCAAAATTTATATATACAACTCAAAAAGCTAAAGTTGTTGTTCCAGTTTGTGCTAAATGCAACAACGAGGTGCTATATAGATGTGTTAATGAATGGTATATACAAAAGCCACATGATGTTGAAATAACTAAAGAAATGACAAATTTATTAAAGCAGAAAATGGTTACAAATGAAAAATTTAAAAATGAAGAATTGCAAAATGCAATAAATAAGATAAATAAAGTTAAAGAGGCAATAATATCTGACAAAAATATGTTATCAACCCCTATTCCAGTATTTTATTGTGCTGAGTGTGGTAATGTAATTATAAAAGAAAAAACAATAGAAATTTTAAAGAAGTTATTTGAAACTAAAGGAAGCGATGCTTGGTACAAATTAACACCTGAAGAAATATTGCAAGGACAAGTTTCATGTAATTGTGGATGTGTATTTTTCTTTAAAGAAAATGCAACTTTAAATGATTTGTTTAAGTATATATGTATAAATGAAAATAATAGGCATAAAATGAATTCTGAAAATGAAAACAAAGAGGAAAATATATGTATAGAGTCTAAAACAGAATTTATTGAAAATTTAAGAGCATTAAGCTTTACAACTGATTTGGATATACATTTAAATGAGTATAATTTGATTTTATTACATTCTAATATAAGAAAAAAGAGTAAAAAAGAAATACAATATGAAACAATTACCTTGCAAAATCAAAAACAAAAAAACAAATCAAATAGTAAAAAAGAAGTACAAAAGAATAACAAAAATATGATAGGTACTTTTAACATACAAATAGAGGATGATATAAAAGATATAGTAAATGATTATGGTACGGACACATTAAGACTTTGGGCTGCTATATCTTGCATTAATGATAAAATAACATTAAATAAACAAACTCTTGTAAATGTAAATAGAAAGTATAAAGATATTAGAAGAACATATAAATATATTTTAGCCAACCTATATGATTTTAATCCAACAAAAAATTATATAAATATAAATGATAGAAATGATATTGATAAATACATATATATTAAGCTATACAAGCTTGTTAAAGAGGTTGAAGCATATTATAATGAATTAAAATTTAATAAAGTATGTACAGATTTAATAGAATTTTGTATTGATGTTTTATGCAGAAACTATTTTGATTCAATAAAGTATAATCTTTATATATTACTTGCAAATGATCATAAAAGAAGAAGTATACAATCTAATTTATATGATATAGTGCTTACATTATCATCTTTATTAGCACCAATTATTCCTTTTACATTGGAGGAAATTTGGCCATATATATGGCACAAAACAACTGAGGAAGAAAGGAGCTTGTACACGTATAGGTTAAAACTTGAAGATATAAAAGATGATGAACTAGAGAAAAAGTGGGATAGTATATTTAATGTTAAATTAAAATTAGATAAAAAGATAAAAAAAGCACAGTTAGATAAAATTATAAAAAATACATTAGAAGCCAAAGTTATTGTTAATACTAATGAGTTTACAAGTAAATTTATAAAAGAGAACAATAGGGCAATACTTGAATGTATAAATGTTTCAAGTATTGAGGCAAATATATCAGAAAAACATGATGTTATTATTGAAAAAGAACCGGGTCAAAAATGCGCAAGATGTGGACACTATACACAAGAAATTGGTAAGGAATTAAAATATAGATATTTGTGCCCAGAGTGTGCACATATCTTAGAAGAGCAATAAAAAGAGGCCCAAAGTCAATAGTTGGAGTGTAAAATTCAGAAGTTACTTAGAACTAGAATAGAATAGGTAAAATTAAAAATGATTTTTTCTTTTTTGCTTTTTCTAGAAAATGTAAATGTTGCAAAATTGTGTATTAAATATACTTTTTATGAAAAAATATAGTATTTTGAAATACATTTTAATAAATATCCTATATTACATAAAATTACTATTGACAATGTAGAAAAGAAATATTATAATAAGGTTATATTAAATATTATCAAGAGTGGACGAGAGAATCGGCTTTATGACTCCACAGCAACCTGTAAAAACAAGGT
>CAYSKD010000044.1:0-7501 GCA_964431665.1 uncultured Clostridium sp. | reverse complement strand
TATATTAGCACAGAATCGGATTCAGGTCAAATAATGGAGCGAATAAAAACACTAGATTTAAAAATATATTGGACTTTGGTATAGTTTGGGTTTGAAAAAATATAATTGTTATGTTAAAATAAATTTGGTGATATATTTGAAAAGAAAAAAGCAATCATTTACAAAGGTTATAATATTTATGGCCGTTATAATCTGCGCCGCCATAACAAGCTATTTTATGGACTCTCAAGATGTTTTAAATAGTGATGTAGAGACTAATGCAATAAAAAACGTTGATGAAGACATAGTCTTAGATGAAGATGTTGAAGCTAAACTTCAAGTGCATTTCATAGATGTTGGTCAAGCAGACGCTATATTTATAAAACAAGATAATCATTATATGTTAATTGATGCAGGAAAAAATGATACAAAAGATTATGTTGTAAATTATTTAAAAGAGCAAGGTGTAGAAAAATTTGATTATGTTATTGGTACTCATGTACACGAAGATCATATTGGTGGTATGGCTAAAGTGGTTGAATCTTTTGATATAGATACCATTTTATTTCCTAATCAAACTTCAAATACTAAAACTTTTGAAAATTTTGTACTTGCAGTAAAAGAAAAAAATAAAAAGTTATATGCGCCTAATGTTTTAGAAAAATTTCAATTTGGTGAAGCAACATTTGAAATACTTGCACCTATATCAGATAAGTATGAAAGTGCTAATAATTATTCTATAGTTGTTAAATTGACATACAAAGATAACACTTTTTTATTTACTGGAGATGCTGAAAGTCTATCTGAAAAAGAGATGTTAAATAAAGATTTAGATTTAAAATGCGATGTATTAAAAGTTGGTCATCATGGATCTTTAACATCTACTACTGATGAATTTTTAGACTCTGTTGATCCACAGATTGCAATAATTAGTGTTGGTAAGGATAATAGCTATAATCATCCAAGCGATACTACATTAAATAAATTAGAAAATAGGGGAATAAAGGTATATAGAACTGATGAAAGTGGAACTATAATTGTTAATAGTGATGGAAAAAATATAACTGTAAATTTAAAACAAGAATAGAAGGAAGTAGGATAAATTATGAATAAAGTTAGAGCAATAGTAGATAGATTTGAAGGAGAGTATGCAATATGTGAATTAGAAGATTTAAAATATATAAATATTTTAAAAGATAAACTTCCTAAAAATGTAAAAGAAGGAGACGTATTGATACTAGAAGGAGACAAAATACAATTAGATGTAGAGAAAACTAAGCAAAGAAGTGAGTATATAAAAGATTTAACAAAAGACTTATGGATGTAAGACTTGTAAAGATATTAAATATATAGTAAAATATGGAAAAGTTATATAGGAGGCATAACATGATAGATATATACAAAACTAATCTAAAAACTGGAAATCTAGATAAAATAGAAAATCCCATTAAAGGATGTTGGATAAATTTAGTTGCACCTACAGATGAAGAAATATCAAAGATATCTTTAAAGTTAGATGTAGATGAACAATTATTAAGGTATCCACTTGATATTGCAGAAAAAGCACATATTGATGTAGAAGATGATGCAGTACTTATTGTTGTAGACTCACCTGTAACAGAATATAAAAAAGGGGAAAAAATATATACTACTTTGCCAATAGGAATGATTTTAGTTAGGGATGATATATTTGTAACTATATCGCAAACAAAAATAAATGCGGTTGAGGGATTGTTAAATAATAGCAAAGCATATAAAGTTCATACAGACAAAAAATCAAGATTTGTATTTCAAATACTCTATGATATTGCACAAGATTATATAAGGTATTTAACATACATAAATAAAGATTTAGAAGACTTTGAAAATAAAATGCAAAAAACTATGAGCAACAAGGAGCTTCTTAAGCTTATGAAATTTCAAAAAAGCATGATTTATTTTAATGCATCCGTAAAGGGAAACCAAGTAGTTCTTGAAAAATTAAATAGAGGAAAGGTAATAAAATTATATGAAGAAGATGAAGATATATTAGAAGACACCTTAATAGAAAATAGACAAGCAATTGAAATGATACAGACATATAGTGAAATTCTTAGTGGTATTGTAGATATGTTTGGAACAATAGTATCAAATAATTTAAATATAGTCATGAAATTTTTAACTTCTATAACAATAATTATAGCACTTCCAACTATGATATCTGGGTTTATGGGAATGAATGTAGAATTTCCATTTGTGACTAATGTATATGCCTTCTTTGGTATAATGGTTTTTTCTATTATTGTTACAGCTGTAGTTACTTTTTGGTTAAAAAAGAAAGATATGTTATAAATTAATATATGATTGTATTTATAGGAGGTGAAGTATTATGGCAAAATATTATAAATACAGATGTTCAAAATGTGGATATATACTAGATGAATCTAAACCAAGAGAACCACTTTTAAGAGATATTGAAGAGTGTCCAAAATGTGGAAGAGATAAAAAATATTTTGAAGATATTACTAACGAGGAAGAATGAATAAATAAATATGTATATAAAAATAAAATGCACTTAAATATAATATAAAACTAATATATTTAAACGCATTTTATTTGTTATACTAATTGAACTATTAAAGAAAATTTGATATAATAAGCATAATATAATATTAGTTATATTATGTTTTTTTTGAGGTTTAGATGAATAAATATTTAATTGTAGATAATAGATTAAGAGAATTTGAAAAAAGTTATTTTTTAGATAATAAATATCATTTAATACAAATACCAAGATCAGATAAAGTGTATTTTGAAATATCATCTCATGTTGATATATTTTGCACAAAATTAAATGATACATTGATACTTGAGCCAAGTGTATATAATTTATTAAAAGAACAAATTAATAAAGAGGATTTATGTAAGAAAAATATAATATCTGGAAATGAGTTGGTAAGTTATAAGTATCCAAACGATATAAAATATAATGTTTGTCAAATAGGAAGATATGTTATACACAACTTTAAATATACTGATAAATCAGTACTAGAAAAAATATATAATATGGGGTTAGAAAAAATAGATATAAAGCAAGGATACAGTAAATGTTCTATTGCAGTAATTGATGAAAAATCAGTAATTGTAACTGATAAAAAAATAGCTAATGCATTGCAAAAAAAACAAATAGATGTGTTACTTTTAGAAAATGAAAATATTATAAAAAATATAAAATTATTTAGCTTGAAAAATGATAATATGTACTCTAACATGAATGGGTTTATAGGAGGGGCTATTAGTAGATTTAAAGATAAAATAGTGATATTTGGCGATTTAGAAAAAATAGATATTAATTATAAAATATATGATTATATAACTTCAAAAAAACTTGAAATAGTACAGTTTAAAGGTCATGATATAGTTGATTATGGAGGAATTATTGAAATATAGAAATAGTAGGAGGAAGTAATATATGGAAAATTTATTAGAAAAATTAAATAATAAACAAAAAGAAGCTGTAGAGTATTTAAATGGACCACTTTTAATACTTGCGGGAGCTGGTTCTGGTAAAACTCGCGTACTTACATATAAAATTGCATATCTTTTAGAAAAAAATGTGGTAAAGCCATGGGAAATACTTGCAATAACTTTTACAAATAAAGCAGCAAAAGAAATGAAAGAAAGGGCAGTAGGGTTAATTGGAGAAGAAGCAAATGATGTTTGGCTTGGTACATTTCACTCAATATGCGTCAGAATTTTAAAAAGAGAAATAGGAGTACTTGGATATTCAACTACCTTTAACATATTTGATGAGATAGATAGAGATAAAGTTTTAAAAGAAATACTAAAAAACTTAAAAGTTGATGAAAAACAATATCCTACATCATTACTTAAATATGAAATTAGTAAATCAAAGGATAATATGGTAGATTACAAAGCATATAAAAAAGATGCAATAGGAGATTTTAGAAAAGAAAAAATTGCCGATATTTATGAGGTATACCAAAAAACTCTAAAAAACAACAATGCAATAGACTTTGACGATATTATAATGCTTACAGTAAAGATATTTTTAGAAAATCCTGATATATTAATGCGTTATCAATCGCGTTTTAAATACATATTAGTAGATGAATATCAAGATACTAATAAAGCTCAATTTCTTCTTATAAGTTTACTTTCAGCTGCACATGGAAATATCTGTGTTGTTGGTGATGAATCTCAAAGTATATATGGATTTCGTGGAGCAGATATATCTAATATATTAAATTTTGAAAAAAAATTTCCAAGTGCAAAAATTGTTAAACTTGAAGAAAATTATAGGAGTACAAAAAATATATTAAAGGCTGCTAATGAAGTTATAAAACACAATAAATCTAAAATAGACAAAAATTTATGGACTGAAAATGATGAAGGAGAAAAAATATATTATAAAACTTTAGATAATGAATATGCAGAAGTTGAATATATAGTAGAACAAATTGATGATATTTGTAGAAAAGAAAAAATGAAATATTCAGATTTTGCTTTGCTTTTTAGAACTAATGCACAGTCTCGTGTATTAGAAGAAGTATTTATGCGCTCAGGTACACCATATAGATTAATTGGTGGTCTTAAGTTCTATTCAAGAAAAGAAATTAAAGATTTAACAAGTTATCTAAAATTTATACAGAATACTAATGACAATATAGCACTAAAAAGAATTATAAATGAACCTAAAAGAGGCATTGGAGATAGTGCAGTTGATAAACTTGAACAAATTGCTATACAAAAAGGAATATCAATATTTGACGTTATGAAAGATAGTGATAATTTAGTAGGAATAAGAAGTGCTGGAAACATAATAATGTTTAGAGATATGATAAATAATATTATCTCTAAAAAGAACGAA
This sequence comes from uncultured Clostridium sp., assembly GCA_964431665.1. Lineage (GTDB taxonomy): Bacteria > Bacillota > Clostridia > TANB77 > CAG-465 > CAG-465. The sequence continues at coordinate 2,652 of CAYSKD010000044.1, read as the reverse complement.
TTAAAGGTTTCTGATTTAATGAAAACAATACTTAAAGATTCTGGATATGAGGCAATGTTAAATGAAGAACAAGGTAAAGAAACAGAAATAAGATTTGAAAATCTTATGGAATTTATAGGTGTTGCAATGGAATTTGAAAAAGAAAATGCCGATAATTCTTTAGCTGATTTCTTAGACAGTATTGCTTTAGTATCCGATGTTGATAAACTAGAAGAAGATGCAGAAGCCGTAACATTAATGACAATGCATAGTGCTAAGGGCTTAGAGTTTAATGTCGTATTTTTAGTTGGAATGGAAGAAGGATTATTTCCATCAAAAAGATCTATTGAAGAAGACTCTTCATGTGAAGAAGAAAGAAGATTATGCTACGTTGCTATAACAAGAGCAAAGAAATTGTTATATATTACCAATGCAACAAAAAGAACGTTATATGGCTCTACAACTTTTTCAGCAATTTCTCGCTTTATTAAAGAGATACCTAAGGAACTTTTTGATGAAGAAGGTATTGAAAATATAGAAAAAAGAGAGAAAAGGTCACAGAAATATTTGGATAATGAATATACTAAAGTTGAAGGTATACTTGCAAAAACAGGTGGAAATTTTGGTGGTATTGATAAAACTCCAAAGGCTAAGTTTGGTGTAGATGTAAATAGCTTCTTAAGTAATATAGGTGGCTTAACTAGAACATCTAAGCCAATAAATAATATTGATAATAAAAGTAAGTATATAGTTGGAATGAGTATAAAACACAAAAAATTTGGAACTGGAATAATTCAAAAGATAGAGCCAGAAGGAGATGACTTAAAACTTGAAATCATGTTTGATAAAACAGGATTTAAGAGACTTATGGCTAATTATACACCACTTGAAATAGTTGATTAATATTGGTCCAAAGTCAATAGTTTGTGTGTAAAATTCAAGAATTACTTAGAACTAAAAGAGAAGAGGTAAAATTAAAAAATTACTTCTTTTTTCTTTTTTTAATTTTTATTTTTCTTTATATTAAATCATAAAAGGTAACTTTTAGCTACCATATAAAGAAAAAGAGTCTATACATTCTCTAAAATTTTCATGCCCTTTTTATATGAGCTGTAAATTGTAACTTTAAAACCCCTTAAATAAATTTCTGCAAATTCTGCATTTTTATTGCAAAAAAAAGCAGAAGATGATATAATATGACAAGAATATTAGAAAAAACAAAAGAATTATTTGGAGTTAAGGAAGGGAAAATAATGTTTTATAAAAAAATAGTAAAGAGAATTGCAGATGTTTTACTTGCTTCTTTTACACTTATAATAGCTTCTCCTATAATGTTAATTTCAGCTATATTAATAAAATTAGATAGTAAAGGACCTGTTATTTTTAAGCAAAAAAGAATAGGGTTAAATGGTAATCCTTTTTCTATATATAAATTTAGAACTATGTACCATGATGTAAAGTTTGGTGAAAATAAACCTACAAGAATTGGTAAATTTTTAAGAAAAACTAGTATTGATGAATTGCCTCAATTAGTTAATATATTAAAAGGAGAAATGTCATTTATAGGACCAAGACCTTGGATTACTGAATACAGCAAGTATTTTACTGATAGAGAAAAGAAAAGATGGCAAGTGCTACCTGGGCTTTCAGGATGGGCTCAAATAAAAGGCCGTAATGGAATAACTGTACGAGAAAAACTTGATGCCGATGCGTGGTATGTTGATAATATTTCTTTCAAGGTTGATATAGAAATATTCTTTAAAACAATATTCTTAGTATTTAAAAAGAGTAATAGTTCAATTAGTGAAAATGGTATAATAAACGAATTGGATTATTTACGTAGTAATTTTGAAAAGCAACAAACTATTACAGAAGTTTCTGATATTGATGAAGAACAAAAAGTATCAGAGGCTATGTGATAAAAATAATTTTCATGAGGTGATATATTGGAAGATTTTGTTAGTATAATAATACCAGTTTATAATTGTGAAAGATTTTTAAATGATACTATAAAGACAGTAAAAGAGCAAACTTATAAAAATTGGGAATTGATTTTTGTTGACGATTGCTCTACAGACAAAAGTGTTGAAATTATAGAAAAGTCACTTAATGACCAAATAAAGCTAATAAAGTTAGAAAAAAATTCTGGAGCAGCAATTGCAAGAAATACAGGCATTAACAAAGCTAAAGGTAGATATATAGCTTTTTTAGATGCCGATGACTTATGGGAAAAAGAAAAATTAGAAAAGCAAATTACATTTATGAAAGAGAAAAAATGTGCTTTTTCTTTTACTGGTTATGAATTTGCTGATGAAAATGGAATTGGAAATGGAAAAATAGTTAAAGTTCCGGAGACTATAAATTATAAACAAGCATTAAAAAATACTACTATTTCCACTATAACAGTAATGTTTGATTTGAATAAATTATCAAAGGAGCAAGTTGAGTTTGTAAACGTTGCGAGTGAAGACACTGCTACTTGGTGGAAAATATTAAAAAATGGTCATATTGCTTATGGATTAAATGAAAGCTTATCATATTATAGAAGAAGTGGAAATACGTCTTCTTCTAATAAATTTTTAGCAATAAAGAGAATATGGAATTTATATAGAAATATAGAACATTTGAATATTATATATTCTGCTTATAATTTTTGCTTTTATGCAATAAATG
>CAYSKD010000043.1:0-7615 GCA_964431665.1 uncultured Clostridium sp. | reverse complement strand
TTGAGCGAGAAGCCCCCGCCTCTATGAGAAGCATAGGCGGTGGGAGTATGTCACTATAATCATGTATATTTTACATTACTATCATATTTCTATCACAATTAAAATGTATAATTGTGATGTAAAGAGGGGAGTTGATAGATGATAATTAATTAGTATAAATGAAACACTAAGAAAAAAACTCTAAGAAGAGAAACTATATAAATAATAAATTATAGTTTAATATGTTTAATATGTAAGGAGGTGATTATAAAATAAAAGAACTCACTGTACACGAAAAACATATTGAAATTAATTTAATTAATTATAAAATTAAAAGAAGGTGATTTATGAAAAATAATAATAAGTTATTTTAATAACTTGGTTTATCCATAATTTTAAAATATAAAACAATTCCTATACATAATTAAAATGCTTAATAATTAAGCAATAAAAAAATACTTTTTCATATAAAACTTACGGATAAGAGTATCTAGAAAATATATTTCTAGATGCTCTTTTAAGTTATATATAGAATATATTTTATTACTTTTTTATCATTACTCTTATATTTTTTATTTCATAACAAACCTTTAATTACTTTTTTATTTCACTTGATTTTATTAATATTATAGTATATAATCTAAATGTTAAGAAAATGCTTTTTTGGGGGATAGTATGGATAAATTTAAATTAGAAGAATATATAGAAAGATTAAAAGAATATAATCAAATTGTAGAGTTATATAACTGTGAAAATATATCAAATGTAGTTGTAGAAAAGGTAATATATAATTCAAAAGAAGCAATAAAAAAATCACTTTTTGTTTGTAAAGGATTTGGAGATAATTTTAAAGAAGAATACTTAAAGTCTGCCATTAGTAGTGGAAGCTTTGTCTATGTAAGTACAAAAAAATATAATATGGATACTCCTTGTATTATAGTAAAAGATGCTTTTATCGCTTTATGTATTGTTAGTGATATGTATTATAATTTCCCATCTAATAAACTAAATTTAATAGGAATTACAGGAACAAAGGGCAAATCTACCACATCATATTATATAAAATATATATTAGACGAATATGCAAAAGAATTTAATAAAAAGGATACAGCAATAATTTCATCTATTGATACATATGATGGAGTAGAGAAATTTGAATCTCATCTTACTACACCAGAGTCATTAGATATGTTTAAACACTTTAATAATAGTGTACAAAGTGGTATTGAAAATTTAGTCATGGAAGTATCTTCCCAAGCGTTAAAGGTTGGAAGAGTATATACTTTAAACTATGATATAGGAGTTTTTTTAAATATATCAGAGGACCACATAAGCCCAGTAGAACATCCTGATTTTGAAGATTATTTTGCTTCAAAGTTAAAACTATTTGAAAAATGTAATTGTGCATGTGTAAATATGGATTCAGATTACTCTGATAAAATATTAGAAAAAGCTATATGTGATGCAAAGGAAGTTATAACTTTTTCTGCTAAAAATGAAAATGCTGATGTATATGCATATAACATACATAAGGATGGATTTAATACAATTTTTAATGTTAGAACAAGTGAATTTGATAGAGAGTTTATACTTACTATGCCTGGGTTATTTAATGTAGAAAATGCTTTGGCTGCTATTAGTGTAGCAATAAAAATGGGTATACCTGAAAGTTACATATATTTAGGATTAAAAAAAGCTAGATCAAGTGGTAGAATGGAAGTATATCATACAAAAGACGAGAGAATAATTGTCTTGGTGGATTATGCGCATAATAAATTAAGTTTTGAAAAACTTTATGAGTCAACAAAAAATGAATATAATGATAGAAAAATTATAACTATATTTGGATGCCCAGGAAAAAAAGCATATATTAGAAGAAGAGATCTAGGGCTACTTGCTGGAAAATACTCTAATAAAGTATATTTGGTAGCTGAAGACCCAGGATATGAACCTGTTAAAGATATATCAAATGAAATTGCAAGCTATGTAAAGCAAAACTTAGATAATTATGAGATGATAGAGGATAGAGGAGAAGCAATTAAAGAGGCAATTAGTTATGCAGATAGTAATTATGAAAAAACAATAATACTTGTAACAGGAAAAGGAAATGAAACAAGACAGAAGTACGGATCAGAGTACTTACCTTGTAAGTCAGATGTTGAGTATGCAAAAATGTATTTAAATGAATATGATAAATTAAGGATGTGTGATAATTAAAATGAAATATGACGATGATATGATACACTCAGGTATTGCAACTTTTGTAGCAAGTGATTATGTTACATTAGATGAAATACAAAATTATGAAGTGTCGGTTATAGGGATTCCATTAGATATGGGACTTACATATAGAGGTGGAGCCGATGAAGCACCAAGAAAAATAAGAGAATGTTCTATGTGGAAAAAAATAGATGGTATGGAATGTTATGACTATGATAATAGAAAATATGTAAAAACAAATGATTTGAAAATTTGTGATTTAGGAGATATTAATATACAACATGGCGATATGGAAAAGACACAACAACGAATTATAGAAGTTGTATCAAAAATAAGGGAGAAAAGTTTTCCTGTTATCCTTGGAGGAGACCATTCTATAACATATGGTTCTTTTATTGGTGCTAAAAAAGGTGGAAAATATAAAAAGTTAGGACTTATACAATTTGATGCCCATAATGATACAGAACCTGATACATTAAACTTTTCAAGAATTAATCATAGTAATCAATTTACAAATTTAGTTAAAGAAGGATATTTAGATGGACATGATATGTTAACAATTGGACTTAGAGGACTATGTAATAGAGTATGGGATGATTTTGCAAAAGAGCAAGGCATTACAATAGTTACAGCTAATGAATTTAATAAAATGAGCTCAGAAGAAATGTCTAAAATTATATATGAAAAATTTAAAGATTATGATGCAGTATATGTTACTTTTGATATGGACTCATTAGAAGCACAATATAGTGAAGGTGTAGGAACACCAAAATATAATGGTATAAATGGGCTTAAAGTTTTAGAGGTACTTCGTTCATTTAATAAACTAAATATTGTGGCTTTTGACTTGGTTGAGTTAAGCCCACCACATGATACTACAGGAATAACAGCTTTTATGGCTTGGGAAGTATTATATAATTTCTTAGCAGTAGGGTATAATAAAAATGGTAAAAAGTGATAAAAGAGGAATAAATATATGGAAAAATGTAGCAAATTATCATTAAAAGATTTAAATAAATATAGAACTAAAGATGGTTTTATCGATATGGATGCTTTCTTTAGAGAAAATGATGTAGAAGTTCAAAGAGAGATGGTTGGTACAAAGCAAAGAGAAAAAGACTGGCTACAGCTATCTGATAGTAGAGTTTTATTAAAAACAGAAAATGAAAATATAGATGACGGTAAGCATACAGGTTCAATTTATGCTGAATTAATTGTTAGCAAATTAGCTAAACAAGCAGGCTTAGATTTTGCCCATTCTGATATTATAATATATAAAGGTAAGAAAGGAATACTTTCAAGAGATGTTAAGAAAAAAGGTGAGTCATTTAAAACTCTTAGAGATTATATTGGTGATGATGATAAAGTAGTACCTGGATATGATGATAAAACAGATATAGAATTTGTATATGATAATTTTTTTAAAGCATTAAAGCAATCTGGTATATCAAATGAAAATATCAAATCTGTTATAACTAATTTTAATAAAGAGATAGTTTTTGATATTTTTTGTATGTCAACTGATAACCATACAGAAAATATTGGGTTTATAGAGAACATAGATGAAGATGGAAATAAACATATAGCATTAGCTCCTCTGTTTGATAGAGAAAATGCATTATCGCTTGATATAGATTTTGATACTATGAAAAAAATCTCTAAAGATATTTTAAAAACATCAACTGTTGCTAATATGCAAGAAAGTAAAATTTCAGTTATACCTAAACAAGAGCAAGAAGATGAAGAATTAGAGTTTAGTGATTTTTTATTAGGATTAAAAAAGCAAGTTAATAGTAGTATGTCTGTTGATAGTGAAAGCCAAGAAAAATTATGGGAGCTTAATATAGATTATTTAACAGAGTATCCAAATGTAGAAGATTATATTGAAAACAGTTGTATGAAGTTAGATATAAATAAAGCAATAGAAGATGTACAAAGAGATATTGGGGTAAAACTTCCAGTTGAAGTGGTAGATATGGCTTCAAATATTTTTGAAGAGAGAAAACAACAGATATCATATTATTTAGGACTAGATTTGACTTTTGATGAAATTGATCAAGAAAAGATTAATACTTATGATAAAGAAAAAAATAATGATCAATATTTATTTTAATTTACATAACATTGACAAATGTTTTATTATATGATATAATAAGTAAATGGAATTTATATAGTAGATTAATCTTAAATAAGAGGGAGGATTTTATGAAAATATATGATGTTTTTGTAAGTAATGTCAAAGTAGGCGTACTTGAAATTAACGAAGAAAATAAGTATCGCTATACTGTAGACAAAAATGCTATAAAAGAGGCACAATTAAAAGGCCCTGTATTTTATCAATTGGAGAAATCAACATCTGGTTTCGTAGAGCCTATTCCTTGTTTATATAATAGAATTACAAATTCTAAAAGATTTGGTAAGGAAGAAGTAGTACATTATCCAGATGAAGAGATTACTTTAAAAGTAAGAAAGTAGTTATAGTATAAAAATAATTTAACATTAAAAAGTGGTGGATAAAAATAATTTATCCACCATTTTGCTAGTTAAAATCTTTGCTTTTAATAGCATATTCATTTAATTTCTTTGCAACTAAGTAATTAATTGTATTTTCTTCATATTTTCCTGTATCAAGTAATTTACCAGCAGGCATTCCTGTTAATATTTCAATTCCTTCATCAATTGTAGAAATAGGATAAATATGGAATTCTCCATTTTTAACAGCTTCTATTATTTCATCACTTAAAGTAAGGTTTTTAACATTTTGAAAAGGGATTAAAACACCATTGTCATTTGTTAATCCATTATTCTTACATATTTTATAAAAGCCTTCGATTTTATCTGTAACACCACCAATTGGTTGAATCTCACCTTTTTGATTAACTGATCCAGTAACAGCAAGATTTTGTTTTATAGGTACTCCTGAAAGGCTAGAAAGTATTGCGTATAATTCTGTTGATGAAGCACTATCACCATCTACACCATTATATAATTGTTCAAAACAAATACTTGCAGTAAGAGATAGGGGAGCATCTTGTGCATATTTTTCACCAATATATGCAGATAAAATATATACACCTTTAGAATGAGAAGAACCACTAAGAGCAACTTCACGTTCAATATTTACAACACCATTTTTCCCTATAAAAGTATTAGCTGTAATTCTAACTGGTCTACCAAAAGAACAATCACCAGATATAGCAATAGTAAGGCCATTAATTTGTCCTATTTTAGAACCCTTTGTAGAAATAATTATGTCGCCATTTGAAATCATTTTATCAATTTCATCTTCATACTTTGCAAATCTATATTTTTTTGTATCTAATGCTTTTTTTACTTCTTTGTCGGAAATATATCTTTTATTTGAAGATTTTGCAATATAGCTTGACTCAATAACTAAATCAGCAATATCACTTTTAATAGCAGTAAGTTTATTTTGGTCATTTGCAAGTTTTGAGGAATATTCAATAATTTCTTTTAATCCAAATTTGTTTACTGGTACTAAGTCATTAATTTTGCAAACATATGAAATATACTCAATAAATTTATTAATATTTTCTTTATTTCTTAACACACTATCATCAAAGTCAGCTTTTATTTTAAATAATTTCTTAAAATCCACATCCATAGCGCAAAGTTGCTGATAGTGTAGTTCTGATCCAACTAAGATAACTTGTATATTTATAGGGATTGGTTCTGGTTTTAAAGATACAACAGTAACTGGTTGAGCAATATCTCTTGAGCTATCAATTGAAAGTTCTTTATCTCTAATAACTCTTTTAAAAGCTTCCCAGGTAGGAGCACTTGCAAGTAAATCTTTAACGTTAACTAAAAGATAACCACCATTTGCTTTGTGTATAAGTCCAGGTTTTAACATCATATAATTAGTTTTTACACCTTGAGGACCTGTTTCAAATTCTAATTTTCCAAATAAATCAAAATAATTAGGATTTTTACAAGCAACAACAGGAGCATGATATAATCTATCATTATCTATTACAACATTAACTCTATAATTTTCCCAAGGTTTTTGCTCTTTTCTCATAGCATTCATCATCATTGCCTGTTGCATAGCTTGAGGAGTTTTAAATTGTTGTTTTTTATTTGTATTTTCATCTTCATATTGTTTAAATACTTCTATATTTTTAATAACATCACTTTGAATAGAATATAAAAAGTTTTGTATTTTTAAGTTCTTTTTATATTTTAGCTTTAAATCACTCATACATTGAGTAACTGCAAAAGTAGTAACATTTTCTTGCCATTTCTCTACTACTTTTTCTGCTTGCTTATCTAAATCATCTAGATCTTTTAAGACTTTTAAAGTTTGTTCTTGAATTTTTGGACTTTTTTCTTCAAAATATTTTTTTGTTTTTTCATCAAGTAAATTAAATTCTTTTTCGCCTAAGATAACTCCATTATATACAGGAGAAAAGAAAATTCCTTCTTCAGTATTTTTTACTTTAAAGCCTTGTTCAAAGGTAGACTTATCAAATTCTTGCATTAAATTTTGTTTTGATCTTTCATATCTATCAAGAATAGTCTTTTTTTCTTTTTCATAAGAATCTCCACTTAAATCTTTAGATAAACGAGTAAGTAATGTTTTAATAAATCTATTCATATCTTGTTTAAATTCATTTCCCTGTCCAGCTTCAAGTTCAATTTGTATAGGTTCGTTAGGATTTTCAAAGTTATATATGTAGCAAAAATCATTAGGTACTTTTTGTTTTTGACTAATAGCGTTTACTATTGATAAAGCATATGAAGTTTTCCCAATTCCAACATTTCCACATACATACAAATTAAACCCTTTTTGTGGTATTTGCATTGCTGATTTTATAGCCTCTAATGCTCTTTTTTGACCTATTACACCATTAAAAGGTACTACATCTTTTGTAGATTCAATACCAAGGCTTTCTACATTAATCTCATTTTTTAATTCACTATATTTTAATTCTTTGATTTTACTCATATGTTATCCTCCAAAATCTTTTGTATAAATTATAGTTATATTGTATAATATAACGAAAAAATATTCAATAAAATACAAAAAATAATATAAATGTAACATAAATAAAATATAAATGAAATAAATGCTTATAAAAAAATAATTAAATTTGTATATAATATAATCATAAAATAATAAAAAAATGTGCTCATATAATTATTGCATTTTTAATACTTTTGTAATATAATATAATTAACGTTGAAGGGACGAGTAGAAATATACACTGGTAAAAGAGAGAGTTAGTCGTGGCTGTAAGCTAACTTTACAAAGAATATTTTGAAGACTACCCCTGAGTTAATATAGTGAATTCTATCGTTGATTGCGTAAAATCAAAATGAAGTAAAATATTAGGGTGGAACCGTGCAATAAATATATTGTACCCCTATAGGCAAAGATGTTTACCTATAGAGG
>CAYSKD010000042.1:0-7728 GCA_964431665.1 uncultured Clostridium sp. | reverse complement strand
CCATCATCTAATTCTACATTTTCTCTTGGCTTAAGTAATGGATAAAGTACTACATCACGAATATTATAGCTATTAGTTAAAAATTGTAAAAATCTATCAATTCCAAGTCCCCAACCTGATATTGGAGGCATGCCATACTCCATAGCTTTTATATATTCATGGTCAAAACTCATAGCCTCATCATCACCGTTTTCTTTTAGTTTACTTTGTTCAACAAATCTTTTTCTTTGCTCATTAGAATCAACAAGCTCTGAATAACCATTAATTATTTCTTGACCATTGACAATTAATTGAAATCTGTCTGTAAGTTCAGGATTTTCATCGTTTGCTCTTGCAAGTGGAGATAAATCAATTGGATGATTTATAAGGAAAGTTGGATTTATAATTTTTGGTCTACTAACCTTTTTATACAATTGATCAATTAAATTTCCTCTTCCCAAACTCTCCAAGTTTTCAACTTCAAGTTCAATATTATTTTTTCTTATTTCAGCTAATAAATCGGATGCATTATCAAATTTATCAATATCAATTTCTGAATCTCTTAATAATAGCTCTTTAAAACTAACTATATCCCATTTACCACCAAAGTCAATTTCTTTTTCACCTATTCTTACTTTTAAATTGCCATCAAATAAATTAGAAATAATATATGTAATCATCTCTTGCATTAATTTCATATTATCTTTATAACTAAAATATGCACTATATCCTTCTACCATAGTAAAATCTTGCAAATGATTTACACTAATGCCTTCATTTCTAAAGTCTCTTGCAATTTCGAATATATTAGTAAATCCGCCAATAATAAGCTTTTTTAAAGTAAGCTCTGGTGATATTCTTAAATATACATCTGTATCATATGTATTATGATGAGTTATAAATGGTCTTGCAGTTGCTCCAGATGCCGTATTTTGCAATACTGGTGTTTCTACCTCAATAAAACCTTTACTATCTAAAAAGTCTCTCATAAGCTTTATGAACTTAGATCTAAGTAAAAATCTCTTTTTAGTTTCATCATTCATTATAAGATCAAGATGCCTTTCACGATATAAAATTTCTTGGTTAGTAACACCATGAAATTTTTCTGGAAGTGGTCTTAAAGCTTTTCCCAAAAATGTATATGATTTTACTCTAATAGTTTTTTCTCCAGTTTGTGTTACAAAAGTTTCACCACAAACACCAATAAAATCACCAACGTCTAGGGTTTCATGAATTTGTTTATACAAATCCTCTCCAACTTCATCTTTTTTTATACAAAGTTGTATTCTTCCCTCTATATCTCTTAAGTCTAGGAAACTAATTTTGCCCATTTTTCTTTTAGACATAACACGTCCAGCTACACACACATCACTAACACCTTCACCGAGTTCTCTTGCTTCTTTTAGTGAATGTGTAATTTTAAAAGAATCTGGCCTAACATTTACATTAGCCTCCCTTAACTTGTCCTCTTTTTCTTGACGAATCTTCTTTAACTCGTTAATATCAGCCACAAATATTCCTCCTTATTTTTTTATATTTATTGCAATCTCTTTATAGAATCAACTCTATATTTAACGATTCCTCCCGGTGTTTCTACTTCAACATCTTCACCTTTTTTTCTGCCGATAAGAGCTTTTCCTACTGGAGATTCATTTGATATCTTGTTTTCTTCAATATTTACTTCTGTTGCACCAACAATACCATATGAAATCTCTTCATCAAACTCATAATCATATAATGTAACAAGTGTTCCAACACCAACTTTTCTAGTTGATACATCGTCATCGTCTACAACTTTAGCATGTCTTAAAGTATTCTCTATTTCAATTATTTTTGCTTCTAATAAAGCTTGCTCATTTTTTGCATCATCATATTCTGAATTTTCTGATATATCACCAAATTCTCTAGCTACTTTTATTCTTTCAGCAACTTCCATCTTCTTTGGTCCTTTTAAAAATTTTAATTCTTCTTCTAATTTATTATATCCCTCAATAGTTAACATTATTTCTCTTTCTTCCATTGTGATTCCTCCTTATATATAGTTAGTATTTATAATATTATACACTATTTGTCAAATTAATGTATTCTACTTTTATTATTCTTTATTCATCATTCTTTATATATCATACCTAACTCTGTTTTACTAAAATTATCAACATTTAATTTTACTCTGTCAAACATAGTCATAATATAATATTTATTCTTAAAGTATGCTCTATATGGCGTACTTAGTACATCATCATCTTTATTAGTTAGATCTAAAATTCCCGCTTGTTTATTTATTAAAAAGTGAGATATAAAAAAATCCTTTATACCTTTTGCATATAACAAGTAAAAATCATATTCAAGTATATTACGCTTTTGTATAACTTCAATAGATGAACCATATTCCTCATTTATATCTTTAACAATCTGTATAAGCTTTGCGTATTCGCACTTTGACATATCTGAAAGTTTTAATATATCAACATATTTATATTCTTCAATATATTCTTTTAACTTTGAGATATCAAGATCTACTAATGATTTAATTACAATTAATATTTTAAATTTTCTAATATCTTTTTTTAAAGTTGTTATATATCTTAATATATATTTTTTATCAAGACTTTTTAAGTTATTCTCAGATGATATATATGTTATATCTAAATCTGTAGAAATTTTATTCATAATATCTATAATCTGCTTTTTTTGATTAATATAGTTTTCAAAGTTTTTACTAAATATAACATTTAAATTTCTTATATCTTTTAATTTTATCTTTAAAAATTTTTTTAAAAGATATTCACTTTTTATATTGAAAAAAAATACATCATAATATATATTTAAAAAATACGTATTATTTCTTTTATTATTAGATAAAGTATCACTAATAAAGTTAAATCCGACTAATTTATATGCAAAATCTTTAAATATAATTTTGGTTTTATTTATATTATCCAATATAAAGTTATTTTTTACTTTTCTTTTAATAAAATTTTCTTTACTATGCGTTTCATTTACGTCTAAGTTTACAAAAAGAGTATTCATATACATCACCTATAATCTTAATTATATTTACTTATATATGAATATCTAATATAAATTATGAATTATTTGCTATTTTTGTATATTATTTGTCATTATTTTTAATAAAATTCTTTACTTTTGCGCTGCTTTTAGTTCTATCCATTTTATCAAGTAATAAAGCTTTTAACTTATCTCCTGTAAGCTCTCTTGTTAGTTTTCCATTTTCAACTAATGATATTATACCGGTTTCTTCAGATACAACTACAACTAATGCATCAGATATTTCAGTTATTCCAACTGCTGCTCTATGCCTTGTACCTAGATTTTTAGGTACAGAGACCTCAGAAGCAAGTGGAAGAATACATTTAGCAGCAAGTATTTCTGATTTATCTATAACAATTGCTCCATCATGAAGTGGCGTTCTTGGCATAAATATATTTTGTATAAGTTCGCTAGACACTTTTGCAGATAATGATATTCCTTCTTTTAGGACATCAGATATTTTTGTACTTCTTTCAATAACAATTAAAGCACCTATTTTCTTTAATGACATTATCTCAACAGCTTTTACTATCTCTGATATAGAATGTTTAACCAAAATGTTATCATCTACGTCAAACACGTCAACTAATTTACTTCTACCGAGTTTTTCAAATACATTTCTAAGTTCAGGCTGAAACACAATTATAATTAAAATAACTCCATACGTCAAAAAATTAGTCAGTATAAAATCTAAAATAACCATATTAAAAATTTTTGCCACAGCAAATAGTAAAAATACGAATAATATTCCCTTTACGATTTGACTTGCTCTTGTTTGCTTTACAATTTTATATATATAATACCCTATAAATGTAACAATTAAAATATCTGCAATTAAAATTAAATACCTAACCGGGCTGGTTAGATCTAAAGCATCTCTTATAGTATACATTGCAGCAATAAAACTTGTCCAAACACTTTGCATATAACACACACCTCTTTACTTTAGCTATACGCTTTGTACAGCAGAAATTAATACAGCAAACATTGAAAATATCATAGAAAATACTAATATGCCAATAACTAAATATTTTGCAACTTTTTTACCTTTATTCATTTAAACCACCTCATTAAAACTCAAATTTATCTTTAAAATACTCTTCTAACATATCTATACTTACTCTTGTTTGCTCCATAGTGTCTCTATCTCTAATAGTTACTGCATTATCATTTAATGAATCAAAATCAAAAGTTATTGCATATGGTGTACCGATTTCATCTTGTCTTCTATATCTCTTTCCAATACTGCCGGCCTCATCAAAATCAACATTATACTTCTTTGAAAGCATATCGTATATTTTTATTGCATCATCGCTTAGCTTTTTAGATAATGGAAGTACTGCAATTTTTATAGGGGCAAGGAAAGGATGTAATCTTAATACTACTCTAGTATCTGTATCACTAATTTTTTCCTCCTCATACGCATTACAAAGGAAAGCCAGTGCTAGTCTATCACAGCCAACTGATGGCTCAATACAATATGGTATATACTTTTCGTTTGTTTCTAGATCTGTATAACTCATATCCTCATTTGAAAACTTCATATGTTGTGATAAATCAAAATCTGTTCTATCCGCAATTCCCCAAAGTTCACTAAATCCAAAAGGAAATTTAAACTCTATGTCAGTAGTTGCTCTACTATAGTGTGATAACTCTTCTTTTTCGTGATCTCTTAAGCGTATATTTTCTTCATTCATTCCAAGTGATTTTAAAAATTCAACTGCATTTTTCTTCCAAAATTCAAACCACTTTAAATCTTCACCTGGTTTGCAAAAAAATTCAAGCTCCATTTGTTCAAATTCTCTAGTTCTAAATATAAAGTTACCAGGAGTTATTTCATTTCTAAATGATTTACCTATTTGACCTATTCCAAAAGGTATTTTTTTTCTTGTAGTTCTTGCGACATTTTTAAAATTTACAAATATTCCTTGCGCTGTTTCTGGTCTTAAGTATACAGTTGCACTACCATCCTCTGTAACCCCTTGAAATGTTTTAAACATTAAATTAAATTTTCTAATATCAGTATAATTCTTTTTACCACACTTAGGGCAACAAATGTTATAATCGTCAAGTATTTTTACTAATTCTTCATTACTCATACCATCTGATACTTTTATATCTATTTTGTTATTAAAAGCATATTCTTCAATTAATTTATCTGCTCTAAAACGTGCTTTACATTCCTTACAATCAATAAGTGGATCTGAAAACCCTCCAATATGGCCTGATGCCTCCCAAGTTTTAGGGTTCATAAGGATTGCACAATCAAGTCCTACATTATATTTAGAATTTGTTATAAATGTTTTCCACCATGCTTTTTTTATATTATTTTTAAATTCAACTCCAAGAGGTCCATAATCCCATGTATTAGCAAGTCCTCCATATATTTCAGAGCCAGGATAAATATATCCTCTTGATTTAGACAAGTTAACTATCTTATCCATTGAATCTACCATATTAATTATTCCTCCTCATTAATTTCTATATCTAAAACTCCATATTCTTTATCTACCAATTTATCTTCGTTAAAAATTATATGAAATATATTATCTTTAACATAAAAATCTTCAAGACCAGTATATGCATATGTAAAGTCAGATGATTTAAGCATACCTTCTCCTACCACATAATCCTTAACTTGAGACCTTATAATAGTTTTATACTCTTTTCCTAATAATTCTTGTGCTATCTCAGTTTCAGTAAGTAATTCTTTTTTACTTAAGGCAATGTTATATGTCTTTTTATACTGCATTGTGTATTTTTTAGTTAAATCATCTCGCATTTTTTGTGTTATTACAATTGAAACTACTTTCTCAGTACCCACCATATTTTCATATGTATCATATGAAACAATATATGTATACTTGCTTTCTGCAGTTTTTAGCTGTTCCTTAAACTTTTCGTAAAGCTCTGTATATTCTTTATCAATATCTACATTGATTTCTCCAAGTTCAACAGAATCTACAGTTATATTTGGAAGTGTAATATCAGATTTAACTACTGAGTCTGAGCTGTCAGAATATTTAACATCCTCTATGCTATATGTAATAGTAGAGTTTATATTAGCTGTTTCTACATTTTCCTGTTTTTCTATATTAACAAGTCTTTGTATGTCAGATTCTTCCTGACCTATTATCGTAGGTTCTTCTTCAGTTTTTATTCCTAAGTATAATATTGCCCCACCAATAATAAAGAATACTAATAATCCTATAACTGCACCTTTTGAACTTTTTTTTCTTTCACTGTAATGCATTGTTTCCATCTTATCACCCTCATTATTTACTACTTATATATTTAACATATATTGAAATATATTTTACTATATTTTTTAACATATTACAATAATATAATATGTATATATTACCTCTTTACAATAGATTTTACGTTTATACTTATACCAAACAAATTAATACCTGTTGCATTATCTATTGCATAAATAATTGTATTTTTAATTAAAGAACTAAGATGAGGTATATTAAATCCATAAACTATTTCAACATCTAAATCAAGTTTCATACCATCAATATATTTTTGTGTGCTAACTCTAAGCACTCTATTAACCCCATCTATCTTTGATACAACATATGCAATTATTGCATTTATAACATTATCAGATATAGTATAATTTCCAAGATAACTATATGTTGGTCTTATTATCGTTTTTTCCGGTTCTGTATTTTGCTCATCTTCTTTGTTAAATATATTAAATGTTCTTAAAGAATCCAAAAAATAACCCGAAAACTGCTTTTTAATTTCAAATGTTGGAACAGGAACTACATGTTTTCCATCTTCAGTTCTTGATTTTCTAGCAGCATCTATTTGTGCTTTTGTGGATATCTCATCAATATATATTTTTTTATATATTTTACCTAATCCAAGATTTTGTACAATTTTTTCAACCATATCATCAGAAGTACCAAGTATAAGTATTTTATTTGGATTTTCTTTTCTTAATACTTCTTTCATTTCTTTAGCTCTATCTTCATTTAAAAATATTGCAGCCTTAACTGAAGCTATAAAATTAGCTTCAGTTTTAGCTGAACGCCCTGCAATAACTTTTGTGTTTTTTATAAGGATTGCGTCATCTATTATATAATGAATATCATTGCTTTTTGCTACCTTTTGTGCATTAAAACTTTTTCCTGTACCTGTTTTACCAATAAATGCATATACTTGCATATAAATTATACACCCCTAAACTTCTTCCATTAAGCCTTTTGCTGTTAAACTAAATTTTCCATCTTCTTTACCAATTTCAGTTACTTTTACTAATATATCATCTCCAACATTTAACACATCTTCAACTTTTTTTACTCGTTTAGTAGATATTTGTGAAATATGTAAAAGGCCCTCTTTTCCTGGTAATATTTCAACTAAAGCTCCAAATTGTAGAATTTTTGTTACTTTTCCCATATAGACTCCATTTAATTCTACATCCTTTGTTAAGTTTTCAATCATTTCTAGTGCTTTATCAATTTTTTGTGCATCAATTCCAGATACGAATACTGTTCCATCATCTTCTATATCAATTTTTACACCTGTTTCTTCAATAATTTTATTTATTGTTTTTCCGCCAGTTCCTATAACATCTTTTATTCTATCTGGGTTAATTTTTATAGTCTCTATTTTTGGAGCATATTTTGATAGTTTCTCTCTTGGTTTATCAATTGCCTTTAACATTACTTCATCTAAAATATA
>CAYSKD010000041.1:0-7810 GCA_964431665.1 uncultured Clostridium sp. | reverse complement strand
ATTTAATTATATACAGTATAGCGATGAAGAAGTAAATAATAGAGTTGAAGGTGGAGTTGGATTTGTTGGAGCTAATATATCAACTGGGGAAGCTATAAATAGTCAAAAATATGATGAAAATTACAATACTACTGGAATAGGAACTTTTACTGAGACGTATAAAGTAAATGTTGGAAACGTTATGTATGTTACACGTACTTGGCAAGATAGTCTAGAACAAAGTGGAGATACAGCTGTTAGTGACTATACTTATGATGATGTAAAAGCATATAATAATATATATGGAGATATGGAATTAACAGATATATCAACTAATACTTTAGAAGAAAAAATTAAAGATAAATTCTCTGATGCAAGCAATATAGATGATATTAAGTGGCTATTTCCTTATGCTATAGCAGCAGCTAAACAAACTAATGGAAAAGTATTACCTTCTGTACTTGTTGCTCAAGCTATACAAGAGGGTGGATTTACTAATATAGCAGCAGCTAAAGAAAAATTAGAAAATCCTAAGGCAACTTCGTTAACTATGGACAAAAACAAGAGCTTATTTAATCAAAAGACAATATCTGGATATACTGGTTCTTATCCAAGTATTGAAACAACAGGAACTATTATACAAATAGAAGCTTATTCAAATATGATTGCTACTGATAATTCTTCACCAGCATTTGAAAATGCTAGGGAAATTGCAACAACAGAGATTACATCAGGAGATGAAAATGAATATAAAGAAAGAGCTTCAAGCGTTTTAAAGGAATTAGGAGCTATTTATTTAGGGGACACAGAAAGTTCTAAGCAGACATACTCTGATATTGTTTCTAATATAATTCAAACTTATGGGTTATATAAATTGGATATGTTATATGATGAAATAAAGAATGATTCAAGTATAAAAATAGATAATTCAACTTCTGATAAAGAAGACAACTCTAACGAATTTACAGCTTCTGATGATAATTATTATAATTTTTTAACTGCATCAAAGCAACAAATAAATAGAGTTGATATAATAAATTCAAAGCCATCAAACTTTACAAAATATCTTAATACATCAGAGAAATATTCAGATCATGTTGGCTTTAGTAGAGCATTTTTAACATTATCCTATGATGAATTAGGGAAGTTATTTAAACAATATTTTGAGTCAGGTACATTGCCTTTTTATTGGGGTGCATCTCTTGGATATAAAACATATAGTGAAATAAATAACTTGACAGGAAGTTCATTTGTTTCTAATACTACAGCAACTAATTTTGGTGACTTGACTGGAACTGGAATTGAGCTTGGTACTAAAATAGATAGCCAGGCATATAAAAAAGCTATAGAATATTTTGATATTGTTACTAAATATTCTGATAAATTTGGAATAGATCCTTATCTAGTTGTAGCTATAATTGCACAAGAAAGTGGAGGTAATCCTAATGCGTCTGGTGCGGCTATAGGGCTAATGCAATATGAAAAAAGGAATGGAAACTCTGTAACTGCTACATATAAAGATGGAACTTCTGAAACTATAGAGTTTACTTTTGAAGATTTAAGAAATTCACCAGATTTGCAAATTAAAATTGGATGTGCAATGATTAGCGATAAAATAAGTACGTTTAGTAATATGCTTGTAGCTTTGCAAGCATATAACTTAGGAAATGGCGGAATAAAGGAGGTAATATGTCATTATCTAAGTGATGGAGGAAATAGAACAGGTAATACGAATGCTGATGATTATTTTGGAGTAAGTAATGATGAATATTATAGTTACATTGACTCTGGTGATAATGGTTGGATTGCTTCACTACAATGGTATGATGCGGGTGATCCTAATTATCTAAAGAATGTTTTAAGATATTATAACGCAGAAGCTGCAGGAAACAGTTCAGCTAATAATGCAGATGGTATTACTGATGAGCAATTGCAACTAATATATAAAGAATTCCAAAATAATGAAGGAACACGATATAACATGGATCACTCTAACTTAGATCAAGATAATTGTATGTCATATTATGATTGTTCTTCTTGGGTTTGGCATGTATTAAATCATACAGGAATAAAAAGAATATCAGAAAATACAACAGCCACTACATTGTATGAAAAATATTGTACACCTGTTTCTGTAAGTGATAGAAAAGCTGGAGATTTGATATTCTTGCAAGGAACATATAAAACAACTAGTAAAATTTCACATGTAGGTATATATATGGGCGAATTTACACACAATGGAGAAACAGCAGAATGGGTAATTGATACTGGAGGAAATCCAGCTGGTGTAAAAATTAGAAAATATAATAATGGTTGGTGGAATGGAGAGCATTTTTATGGATTTGGAAGAATAAAATAAAAATAATCATATTAACGACATAGAGTATTAAACGACATTGTTAATATATTTTGATATTCTTATTATGTATAGGAGGATATATATGAAATATATATTAAATCAAAAATTAATTATAACTGTTTTAGTATTGGTTATAACAATTGCAGTTGTTTCATTATTTATTTATATTTCAAATGATGAAATGTTTAAAACAGCTAAAACTTTAAAATTTTCTGATGACGGTGATATTGAAGTAACAGAAGATATAAGAAAGACTTTTTTACATTCTGATTATTTTGCAAGTATTGTAGGAATTGATTCTATTCCAAGTGAATCTGAAAAAATGACAGTTGATGAAATGAAAAAGTATATGAGCTTAATGAATAAATTACTAATTGGATTATATTATAATAATCAGTTAACTGCTTTAAAGGAACCAGTATATATTAATAAAGGTAATAATTATGAATATGAATATAAAATAAAAAGCTCAAAATTATTAAAAATATTAGAGAATACCTATGGTATAAAAGCTACTAAAGAAGAACTTGGTTCTTCAGAAAAGTTTGTAAATTCACTATATTATAACAAGTCAGATGACTGCTGTTATATTTCACTAAGTAAGCTTAATGATGAATATTATTTTAATTTTATAGGTATAGACAAAATAATAAAACAAGAAAATGAATATGTAATGTATATATACTATTATTATACATTATCGGACATAGTATATTTTGATTTATTAAAATCAGATAAAGATAATAATATGGATGTTATTTTAGGAAACTTTGATAACGTGGGTCTAGATGAAGCAAATGTAAGTTGTATTAAGAAAAAAGTAACATTTAAAATTAATTCAATATTTGGTAAAAATAAATTTAAAATTTTAAGTGTTGAAAATATATAGTAAATTTTGCAATAATTTTTGTTAAAGGAGTTTAGTATAGTATGGAAAAATCAAAAAGAAACAATAGAAGAAATAGAGTATATACATTATCTGATTTACAGCATATTAAAAAAAATGAACAAGTTTTAGATATGTATGTTGAGGATATAGATGAAAGTTTTAATATGATAGGCAAGGTAGGAAGTAATATTAAAGCTATGGTCCCAAGGGATGAAGTATCTAGTATAGTTGGAGATGATGGACTTGTTGAAACACGTTATATAGAAAACAAAAAAGGAAAAGTTGTACAGGTTTGTATAAAAGATATTATTCAAAGTGGAGATAATATAGAGTTAATATTATCCAAAAAAATACTTGAACTTAAAGTTAGACGTTGGATGTATATGCACCTTCAAGCTGGAATGAAATTAAGAGGTGTGGTTGTTAGTACTACAGATTATGCTGCCTTTGTTGATTTAGGTGGTGGAGTTACTGGAATATTAAAGCTTCAAGATATGAGTGATATTATTCTTCAAAATGCTAGTGATATGTTTAAAGTTGGACAAAGAATAGAAGTAATAGTAAAAAAATATGATAGGGATACTGGTAGAATTGAATTATCATATAAAGAATTATTAGGTACATTTGAAGAAAATGTAAAAAAGATAAAAGAAGGCGATATAGTAGAGGGAATAATACGAAATAGAATAAAGTCAGGAGTATTTGTCCAATTAAAGCCAAATCTTGTTGGATTAGCTGAACATGTAAATGGAATAGAATATGGTCAGAAAGTTTTAGTAAATATAAAGAAAATAAATGTTGAAAAGAAAAAAATTAAATTAGTAATAATAGGATAAATATAAAAATATTAATTTATTATATAATTAAGAAGAAGGATTATGATTAAACCTAAATACCCGGTAGAAAATATTCTATCGGGTATTATATAGACATAAAATTTTACATAGATAAAAAAACTATATATTTGTGACAAAACATACAATACATTTTTACACTTTTTAAATTAATCTATTGCATACAGAGTTGTTATGTAGTATAATAATTAAAGGAATATAAGAAAAGTTATATTCTAAACATATTCAATATATTCAATATTTTGTTGAATATTAAATGTTAAATTTCAAAATTAAAATTTAAGGAGTGGTTAAAGTGGTAAATGATAAAGAAGTAAAAACTGTTGTTTCTCCATTTGCAGTTAGAGAAAATGAGGTAAAGGTATTTGATGGTAAAGATGGAGCTGCATCAATAAATCAAGTCGTTTTTAAAATGGATATGGGATATATAAATGAATCACATATTAAAGCATTGGAGGTAGTTAACGAATTTGGATTTGTTACTTCAAGACAAGTTACGCAAATACTAGAGCTTAGAGGTAAATTAAATGATATTGAAAAAGATAAAAGGCAAAATAAAGTGGCAAAGTGGTTGGAAGATTTGACTAAATCAAAGGTTATAGCTAGATATTATTTTCAAAGTGAATCTGGAAAAAGCTCATATAGAGTTTATGCAATGGATAAAATTGCTACATATATATTAAAACAAAGAAATATTCCTACATCTTGGCAACCAACAGATAATACTAAACCTGCATATGCAGTAAAGAGAAAATTGGCTGGAAATCAAGTAATTATAGCATATATGCAAAAAGTTGGAGCATTTGAATCTACTAATCCGAATGTTTTACTTTATTCTAAGAAATATAACGTAAAATTTAAGCCAACAGGTGGAATGGTAACATTAAAAAAAGATACTAATGAAGAAAATATCATTTTTGAAGTAGTTAGAAGAAATGAAGACTGGCAAAATATGTTCGCAGAAAAAATACAATTATATTCAGATTTTTATGAAAACTTTGCCAAAAATGATGCTGGCTTTTATGATAAACCACAACTTGTGTTAGTTGGTGAGGATATTCAACATATAGCTGAGATGTTTAGAATAATAAAAAAAGTGAGTACATTTTTAAAAGATGAAGATTTGTATTTTACTACAGAATTAAAACATTTAGAACCAGATCTTGAAAATTCTATAAGTATTTTTGAGCTTGATAGTGAAAGTAAAAAATATAAAGTAATTACAAAACAATTAGATATTTTAAAGGCTGGTAAAAATGATGCTAATAAAAAGCTAGGCACTGATATGAAATTTAATTCGAATATGGTAATAGAGTAAAAAGTAAAAAATAACTAAAAAAATTCTAATATTGTAAATTATAATAAAAAAATCATTGAAAATATATATGTAAATTCAATGATTTTTTCTATTTTTATGGTTCTTATTTTTAATTTTCATTTTTTTAATTATTTAAAGTATTGTTTTCTATTAGAGTGCTTGTACAATATGCGCATTTAGAAGCTTCAATTGGAATAGTACTCATGCAGTATGGACAAGTTTTCGTTGTTGCTTTTTTTATTTCTTGTTCTTTTACATTATTCTTTTTATTTATTTTCTTTATTTGTTTAAATACTATAAACAGAACTACTGATATAATTAAAAAGTTAATAATTGCATTAAGTAATGTACCGTAATCAAGCGTTATAGCTCCAGCAGATTTGGCTTCTTCTAGAGTGTTAAAGTGGCCGCCTTTTAATGTTATAAATAAAGTTGAAAGATCAACATTATTCGTTAATACACTTATAACAGGTGTAATAATAGAACTTACGAGTGTGTTTACTATATTTGTAAATGCGCTACCTATAACAACACCTATTGCCATGTCTACTATATTACCTTTCATTGCAAAATCTTTATATTCATCAAATGTTTTTTTCGCAATTTTCTTAGTCTTTTCCTCATGTTCTTTTATCTTTTCCTTTGTATTATTGTTAGTATTTTTTTTAACCATTTTTAATCACCTATTATATTGTATATTAATAGTTTTGCAAAATCAAGAAATATGTCTAATTTTGTAAAAAAATACAATAAAATGTATAAAACAATGTATAAAACTTTGTTGTATAAAGTAAACCATTTTTTTTATATGGTAATTTTAACCTTAAATAGTTATCACATTAATAATTTGCTATCATTGACATAAGCTATAAATAGTAGTATAATAAAAAATATAATTTCCTAAAAAAAAGGAGAAGATATGTTAATAAATTTTTTTGAGACGTTGTTTAAAATAGTATACTATATATTTAATATAATGATAATAGCTTATTCAATATATTATGTTATTACTGGAATATTTACTTTTTTTAGCAAAAGACATGTAATAAGAAGATATAGAGCAAAATATAAATTTGCAGTATTGATACCTGCTAGAAATGAAGAGAAAGTAATTGTTCATTTGATAAATAGTTTGAAAAAACAAAATTATCCAAAAGAATTATATGATATTTTTGTCATAGTAAATAATTGTACAGATAACACTGAAAAAATAGTTAAAGAAAGTGGCGTTAATATTATAGAATGTTTAAATAGTCCTAGTACTAAAGGTGAAGCTTTAAAATATGCATTTGAATTTTTTAATAAAAATTTTTATGATTATGATGCATATGTAGTATTTGATGCAGATAATGTAGTACATAATAACTTTTTAACTAGAATGAATGATGCTTTATGTGAAGGGTATAATGTAGCACAAGGATACAGAGATAGTAAAAATCCTTCAGATACTTGGATTTCTAGTTGCTATAGCTTGTTTTACTTTATACAAAATTATTTCTTTAATAAAGCAAGAATGAATATAGGATGGTCATCTTCAATTAACGGTACTGGATTTATGGTATCAAAAAAAGTGATAGAAAAGTTTGGATTTAATACAAAAACTATGACAGAAGATATAGAATTTGCAGCTCAATGTGCTATTAATAGTGAAAAAATTGCATTTGTTAAAGATGCAATAACATATGATGAGCAGCCGCTTACCTTTAAAGAGTCTTGGAAACAACGTAAACGTTGGTCAGTTGGTACAATTGAATGTTTATATAATTATTTTATAGTATTAATTAAAAAAGCATTTAAAGAAAATTCTCCAAGTTGTTTTGATATGGCACTATTCTTTATGGCACCGTTTGTTTTAATTTTATACTTTGTAGATGTTATAATACTCTTTGTATTAAGTATATTAGCGCCAAGTATATTGGGCATTATGACTTTAACATTACAAAAAATGTTGATTGCTACTGCTATAGGTTATTTAATAAGTATTTTATTATCGGTTTTTGTTGTATTAATAGAAAAAAAGAGTTTAAAAAAGACATTAAAAGGAATCTTTACCTTAATTATTTTTATAATAACGTGGATTCCAATTAATATAATGTGTTTATTAAAAAAATATCATAAATGGGAACCTATAGTACATAATAAAGCTATTGATATTGATAATATGGTATAATTTTAACATAGAACCGTGAGACACACGGAGTTAGCTCGCTGATACTGTACACGCTGGTGTACTTTAACGAGAAGCCTCCGCCTCTATGCGAAGCATAGTCGGTGGGAGTATGTCATAGGTACAATGGAAAATTTTATCTATTGTGCCTTTTTTGTATATATAAAATTTATTAATAAAAAATTATATATATTTGTTACTTTTCATATTTTTTACTCGTTTATATTTATGTGTATAGTTTGTA
>CAYSKD010000040.1:0-7852 GCA_964431665.1 uncultured Clostridium sp. | reverse complement strand
TGAAATATAAGCACTTATTAAAGGTTTTACCTCATTCAAAATGTACTCATACTTATCTATTTTTCCGATATCTTTGTATTTTATTGCTGTACGTTCCAACATATCAATGACATTATAAACATCTGACCAAGTAGAATTTGGAAACTTTTCTAAAGGTGATAATCCTTTTTCACTCTTATACTTGTAAATTTCGTTTAACAAAAATCTTTCAGTTATTATATATCCTGAATAGCATCGATTTTGAGTCTTAGGATATATATTAATCCCATAATTTCCTTTGTCAGTTATTTGGGGATTAATTGCATAATATTCTCCATCATTATTTTTTAACATATAAACATCAACTAAGTATGTTTCATCTACTGGATTAGATATAAATTTATAGGCTATTCTTTTAAGATCACTTAAACTATCTATCTTAGCGTATAAGTTTACACTATTAAATATAATAGGATTTTCTGTAAGTCTTATATTGTGATCATACGGATCTGCTATATAAGATTCATTAAAGCTTACATTAACATCCTTAGAATACCACATATAATTGCCACAATAGATAACTCTGTGCCCTAAAACTTCTGTTACATATACATCGGCATTTTTAACTAATGGCTTATATCGTATTTCAACACACATATCACGCTCACCAGCCCCTGCCTCATTATAATATGGTTTGTAAATACTTAAAAAATTGGCTATATCTAAAATGTAACCATTTTTACTATATTGTGCACATTCTTCTTTCCACCCCTTTTCATATGGTGTGAAAGAAAGTCTAACACCTGCTAATCCTTGCCTAACCAACGAATTAATTTTGGCATGCATTTCATTTAGTTTATCATTGTATCTGCTATAACCTACTGTAGAGATCCTTGTAGATACTCCTAATTCATTATAGCATAACTTGATAAACTCATATAAATAAGGATAGTTACCTATATCATTATCAAGGTAAGGAAAAATTACATTATTCCGATGTTCTGATCTATTATATGTTATTTTAGTATTTGATTCTATATTAGGACTAGCAAACTTAAGAGCTGCAACAATGTTTCGAAGTCTTTTAACATTCCAAAACTCTACTTTATTCCCTGCATACTTACTACAAAATGAACAAGAATTCAAACATCCAATTTGAGGCTGAAAATGTCTGATTTTCGAAAAAAATTCTTCGGGCATTTTAAGAAACTCTTCAATCAACAGTTTTCTTTCTTCGTAATCAGATTCCGTTATGCTTATCTCGTCTGAAAGCAAATACTTTTTTATCATAATTTTTACCTCCTAAAATTTTTTAAATAAATATTTTTTAATTCATCATCAATTAATGAAATACCATTATCAATGTAAATAGTATTCTCACTTGGTAATAAAGTATTAAATTCTTTTAAAAATTTAGAACGTCTATCATCATCATCTAAAAGCTTATCTAACACCGATTTTCCTCTTTTTGAAATCCTTTCCTGTCTTATTTTTTCATCCAAACTTACAAAAATTGTATAATCTGGTTTTAAAATGCCATTTTTTTCATAATCGAGATTTACTTGCAAACCTGCTACCCTATGTGACACTACTGTATCAATCAAATATCTTACACAATACACATTTTTATTTTTATAATCTATATTTTTAGTTATATACTCTGACATATATACTACTGATGAAAGATAATATAAATAATGTGCATACTGTGAAGTCTCTCTCACATTCATATCTATCATTTCCCGCTGTGAATATTCAATACTTGGTGTCTTTAGAACAATACCTCCTGGATCAATTTTCCCCATTTTTTTGGCAATTGTACTCGTACCTGAACCATCTAAACCTGTTATAACAATAAACATATTACTGCACCTCCTAAAAAAATTATTTTTTATTTTAAAATTTTTATTAAAGTGATTATATCATAATTATTTTAATATTGCAATGTTATTTGTTTTATAGTTTTAGAGCACTATATAATCTTAATTTTATTTCTGAATAATCTTTAAAAACTAAAGTTTAGTTAAAATATACTAACTACTGTGAATTATAATATTTTTTGAACATATTTATTATTTTTGTATTTTTATCGACATATTTTTTAATAAAACAATATATACTTTAATATATAGTAATGAAAGGTTGTGTTAGAATGTTTAAAGGTTCTGGGGTTGCAATTATTACTCCATTTGATAAAGATGGAAATATAAATTATAATAAATTTGAGGAACTAATAGAATTTCAAATAAAGAATAAAACGGATGCAATTATTGTTTGTGGAACTACAGGAGAAAGTGCTACTTTATCTTTTGAAGAAAAGAAAGAATTAATTAAATTTTGCGTTAAAGCAGTAAATCATAAAATACCTGTAATAGCAGGAACAGGTACAAATAATACAGTTACAAGTATCGAACTTTCAAAGTACGCTAAAAGCACTGGAGTTGATGGACTTCTTATTGTTACTCCATATTATAATAAATGTAGTCAAGAAGGACTATATTTACATTATAGCAAAATAGCAAAAAGTGTAGATATCCCAATAATTTTATATAATGTACCCTCACGTACTGGAGTAAATATAGAGCTTAATACTTTAACTAGGCTTTCAAAACTAAAAAATATAGTTGGTATAAAAGAGGCAAGCTCTAATATATCACAAATTACTAGTATCGCAGCTAATCTAAAAAATATGCAAATATATTCTGGAAATGATGACCAAACTTTACCTATTCTATCTCTTGGAGGAAGTGGTGTTATATCAGTAGCAGCAAATATAATTCCAAAACAAATGCACGATTTATGCTATGACTTTTTTAACTATGATATTAAATCTTCAAGAGATATACAGCTAAGATATCTTGATTTAATGAAAAAATTATTTATAGATGTAAATCCTATACCTATTAAAGAGGCAATGAATATTTTAGGATATGATGTAGGAAAATGCAGACTACCACTATGTAATATGAATGAAAAAGATATTAAGTTATTAAAAGAAGCATTAAAGGTATTAAATGAATAGTATAAAAGAGTACAGTTCAAATATTCTGTACTCTTTTATAGTCTATTTATTTAAAAAATATTTTCCATATTAACTTGTTGTTTAGAAATAACATCCTTTAAATCTCTACTTAACTTTTCAATATATACAAGCGACTCTTCTTTATTATCAATATTAACATATGCATTTAATAATACAAGTGAATTTTCAATATCATCAATTTCATCATGTGGGACAAATATATTCCATACATCTTTTACGTTATCCCAAGTATTATTTAATTCTTTAACCTGTGATTTAGCAAATTCAAAATTGTTATTTTCAAGTGAATTTTTTGTATATTCAATATCTGATAAAACATAATTACAGCTTTCTTCTAAATGATTATTTTCCCATATTCCACCACATATAACAAGTAGAATTGTTATTATTAAAATAAATATTTGTCTTGTCATGAACTCACCCCTTGTTTTAACTGATATATAAAACTATGATTTTCATCTAATGTGCCAACCAATATATCTTCCAATTTTAGTCCTTCTTTTTTTAGTATTTTATTAATTTCATCATTTGATATATCAAGTATTTTAGTATTAATTTCTGAAACTTTTCCATCTTCAATTATATTTAAAGGAATAGCATTTACTTTATCAGATTTTTTAATAACACTTAAATTTCCATTTGTTTCTACAAGAGCATATTTAACATCCTGAATTTTAAATACATTACATTCTCTTAATTGTGACATTAAATCAGGAATTGTATACTGTAATCGTTTAAATTCATCTTCAAGTATTTTCCCATCTTTTATAATAGGTGATATAGTTCCACAAACTACATCTTGTACTTTATTGCTAGACTGTATTACTATTGTAAATATTATATATGCAATAAGTAGAGTTACTATTGGTATTATTCCATCAAGTAAAGATATACCTCGAGAAGACATTGGAGCTGAAGCAAGGTCTGCAATTAATATAATAATAGCAAGTTCAAAAGGTTGTACCTTAGAAAGTTCTCTCTTTCCCATGAGTCTAATTACAAAAAAGACTATTGCATATAGTATTAAAGCTCTAAAAAACACATTTAACATATTTGTATCACCTAAATTTATTTTTTGCATAATTCTAATATTTATACAAATAATATTATTAAATTAAAAATATGGAGGAACATTATGGAAGAAGTAGGAAGTTTAAAAAACACAAATGAAGGATTAAGAATATCAGAAATGGTTTTAAGACTTATAACCTCACTATCAATATTTGCTGTAACAGTATTCTTTACACCAAATTTTAAAATATCATCATTTCCAATATTAATACTTAGTGCAATTACTATAATATTATTTGATTATTTGATGTCAATTATTACTGGAATACACGATATTCCCCTTGGAAGAGGACTTGTTGGATTTACATGTGCTGCATTAATTATATATATTACTCAGTTTTTTGTTGATGGATATTATATTTCTATTATAAGTAGCCTTATTGCTGCAGCTATATATGGAATTATAGATAGCCTTATACCAAATAAATAAAAAATAAATCGCTAATATTACAAATGTAATTTGGCGATTTATTTAATTTTAACCTTTTACAAAATACACTTTCTTATACGCTTAATATCATAAGGAATACTTAAATTTTCTTCTCTTCTTTGACGCACTAGTCTCATTATACAATCTATATTATCACATACAATTTTATATTTTGCATTATGAGTATCTGTTATATAATAGTTATTTTTTAAACATGGCATAGAACACTTACTATCCTTATCTTTTCTGTTTGCAACAAAACTTCCTAAAATGCAATATCTAGAGGTCATAACAGTAATCATATCTTTTACTACCTCAATATTAAAATATTTATTTAATTCTAATAATTCTGTGTCTCCTAGTTCAACTGATGGCGTAATAACATCTATACCTAAGTTTTTAAAAATTAAAGCACTATAAATATTAGTTATGTTTAAAGAATAATCAACGCCAAGTTCAAAAGAATATTTGTTCTTTAGTTTAAGTAACATATCTAAATGTTCTAAACTTCCTATAAGAACTCCGCTAACTCCTCTTTTTAAAAGTTCCTCTATGTTTTCTTTAATATATTTATTTAGATTATTACCTACATAATTTGGTATATATAAATATACTCTTACTTTATCTAAATATTTACTTATTATATCTTCTTTATACTTTATAAAGTCCTTTATATTAAAATATATTATATCAACTTTTTTATTATATCTTTTAAAATACTCATTAATATATTTTGTATTATTATTATATGTATAAATAAATAATGAATTTAATTTACTGCTATTACTAGTATCATTTACTATAGCACATTTAACCTTAATTTCACTATTTTTATTTTTTAAAACTTTATCCATATTATTAAAATATACTTTCTCATCAAGTTCAATATTAAACAAGTTTTCAAGTTTTAAAATAGTCATTCTTCTTAAATCATTTAATATAGAAGTTGGAATAAAAAGGTTATTATCTAACTTAATATTATCTAACTTAAATATAAATGCGCTATCTAAAGTTTTATTATACGCATTAATTATATCTTCTATAGTTATAGGCTTGTTAATAGCAGCTTTTGCAATGTAGTCATACGTAAAATTAATGTTATACTTTGGTATACTTACGTTAATCTTCTCATCTTTTTTTATTTTTATATTAACAATTACTTCTTTTCTTCTACTATTTTCAAGATATTTAGTCTTTAAATATGTATTAAGACTATTACTTGAAGTTTTATATATTTTATCTCCTTTTTTTACTCTTTTCTTAATATCTCCTATCCAAATATATTCATCTATTTTAGCCTCTTTATTTGTAATATTTCCGTTTTCATCCTTTATACACGTAATAATAGTAGATACAGTAGAATTAGCAGAATATATTTCTATACCATCGTGCAAAGCCAACGTAGTATTTTCTATCTTTACTTTTACATAATTGTTATATACATCTAGCACTTTACCAACAAAAATACCCATATTTTTAGGGGAATTTAAAGTTATGGTATCTTTGTACCTTATACCTTTAAAATAACCTTCGTCAAGGCCATCTCTATTAAATACTTGCTTTAATACATATTTATCTTTATCTTTTTCTAATTTTTCCTTATTAATATATACTTCATCATTATTTTGATATAAATATTTTCTATAAATCTTAGTAGTAGCATATACATATTCTGCATTTTTATTCCTACCTTCGATTTTAAATGAATATACGCCTGCTTGTTTTAACTCGTTTAGATTTTCTAAGCCATATATATCTTTTTTACTAAGTAAGTACTTATTACTTTCAATTAAATTATTGTTTTTATCATATAAACTATACATCATTCTACAAGGTTGAGCACAATTACCGTTATTTGCACTCCTACCTCCAATTAAACTACTAAGTAAGCATTGGCCTGACATAGAAACACACAGAGCTCCATGTACAAATACTTCTATTTCAAGATTAGTATTTTTACATATATACTCAATTTCATTAATAGTTAATTCTCTTGCAAGTACGACTCTTTTAAAACCTATTTTTTCTAATAATTTTACTTGATCTAAAGAATATATACTCATTTGAGTACTTGCATGCATATGAAGTTTTGGCATAATTTCATGTATTAAAGAGGCAAGGCCTATATCTTGTAATATAACAGCGTCAAGTCCATTAGAATACAATTTTATTACTATCTCTAATGCTTCTTTAATTTTATCATCTTTTATTAAAGTATTAAGTGTAAGATAAACTTTGATGCCTCTTAGATGTGCGAACTTTATACACTTAATATATTCTTCTATTGTAAAATTTTCTGCCATAACACGAGCATTAAATAAGTTTACTCCCATATATATAGCATCAGCACCAGAAGTACATGCTGCTTTAAAAGAGTTAATATTTCCTGCTGGTGCTAACAGCTCTACATTATTTGTTTTACTTTTCAATTTTATCACCAGTATTATTTTCTTTTTTATTTTTTTGTCTTACTACTTCGTATACACTTATAGCTAAGCTTACAGATGCATTTAATGAATTAATTTTTCCACTCATTGGTATTTTTAACATAAAATCACAGTTTTCCTTTACTAATCTTGAGATACCAGAGCCTTCATTACCTACGACTAGTCCTATTGCTCCATTCAAGTTTGTATCATATATATTAGACGCACCTTGCATATCTAATCCATATATCCATAATCCTTTTTCTTTTAATTCTTTAATTGATTCAGTAATGTTTGTTACACGTGCTATTTTAACATAAGAACATGCTCCTGCAGATACTTTTTCGACTGTATCTGTAACTTGACATGCATTGCGTTTTTGTATTATTACTCCATGAACTCCCATACATTCAGCAGTACGTATTATTGCACCTAAATTATGTGGATCCTCAATTTTATCAAGTATTAAAACAAATGGAGTCTCATTTTTTGCTTTAGCATAGTCTAAAATATCATCTATACTAGAATATTCATACTCAGTAACACTTGCAACAATTCCACCTGAATTTTTTGCGTTAATCATATCATCTAATTTCTTTTTATTACTTTCAACTAATACAATTCTTTTTTCCTTTGCAAGTTTAATTACATCAAATAAATTAGTAGCACCTTTTTGAATATATATCTTATTAATAGTTTTGCCTGAAATGATTGCTTCCATAACAGGATTTTTTCCATATATTAAGGCCATATTATTTTTCCTTTCTTTTATTCATCTAATTTTAAAACACTCATAAATGCATCTTGTGGAAGTTCAATTGTTCCTATTCTTCTCATTTTCTTTTTTCCTTCCTTTTGCTTTTCAAGTAATTTCTTCTTTCTTGTAATATCTCCACCATAACA
>CAYSKD010000039.1:0-7958 GCA_964431665.1 uncultured Clostridium sp. | reverse complement strand
TAGGAGGTGATTTTATGTATATTTGTCCAAGAAAAATTGCAAAGTGTCTACTCTGCTCTAGTAATATTTGCCTACCTATAACCAAATCACATTATGTCACTGGAAAAGAAATATCATGTTTTTCAAACCTTATGTGTGTTGAAAGTACGCTTTCTAGCTTGACATGTAATTTAAAGAATATGTGTAATGGATTTAAAGGTATTAGACTTTAGATAACTTTTGACAAAAATTATTGTTTTTTTGTAAAAGTTATGCTATACTTTTGATTAGATTATTATATATAGGAATATTTATTTTATATATTGTATAGTTTATATATAAGGAGGATATATGGAAAAGTTTGTCGTAAAAGGTCCTTGCAAGCTAAATGGCGAAGTAAAAATTAGCGGTGCAAAAAATTCTGCTGTTGCTATTTTACCAGCAACTTTGCTTGTTAAAGGAAAATGCCATCTAGAAAATGTACCTGACATAAGTGATATAAGGTCATATATAGAAATCTTAGAGTCTCTTGGTTCAAAAATTGAATGCATATCAAAAAATGAATTTATAATAGATAACACAAATATAAATTCTGCTATAGCTTCATATGAACTTACTAGTAAATTTAGAGCATCGTATTATTTATTAGGTGCTCTACTTGGAAGATTTAATGAAGTACAAATAAGTCTGCCTGGTGGATGCAACTTAGGTGCAAGACCAATTGATCAACATATAAAAGCATTTGAAAAATTAGGTGCCACAGTTGAGGTAAAAAATGGTAATGTATATGCAAGCAGAACTAAAAGGCTTAAAGGTGCTCACGTATTCCTAGACGTTGTAAGTGTTGGTGCAACAATGAATGCAATTTTAGCCTCTACTCTTGCAGAGGGTACTACAACAATTGAAAATGTTGCTAAAGAACCACATATTGTTGACTTAGCTAACTTTTTAAACTCAATGGGAGCAAAAATAAAAGGAGCTGGTACTGACACAATTAAAGTTATAGGAGTTGAAAGTCTACATCAAATTTCATGTTATTCTATAATTCCAGATCAAATTGAAACTGGCACTTTTATGGTCGCTGCCGCTGCTACAAAAGGTGATGTAACAATAACAAATTGTATACCAAAACATATGGAGCCTATAACTGCTAAGTTAAAAGAAGCTGGCGCTCAAGTTTTTGAATATGAATCTAGTATTAGAGTAAAAATGGACAAAAGACCTAACGCATTTAGTATTAAAACCAGCCCATACCCTGGATTTCCTACCGATATGCAACCACAGATGTGTATATTACTTGCAATTGCAAATGGTACAGGTATTATTGTAGAAAACATTTGGGAATCTCGTTTTCATTACACTGATGAATTAGCAAAAATGGGAGCAGATATTTCCGCTCATGGGAATACGGCTATAACTAAAGGTGTTGAAAAATTATATGGCTCTCCTGTACATTCACATGATTTACGAGCAGGTGCTGCAATGATAATAGCAGGTCTTGTTGCTGAAGGAACTACAGAAGTATATAATATTGATCATATATTAAGAGGCTATGAAGATATCGTAACTAAATTTAGCAAATTAGGCGCAAACATCGTATATGAAAAAGAAAACTCTTCTTTGGAGGAACATGCAAAATGATTAATTTACACCCATTGTATAGTTCTAGCTCTGGTAACTCCTTTCATTTAGAAAGTAAAAAAACAAATATACTAATTGACGCAGGAGTATCATATAAAAGAATTGTTGATAGTTTAAATGAATTTGGTAAAAATATGCACGATATATCTGCAGTTATCATAACGCATGAACACGTAGATCATATAAAAGGTCTTCCTCTACTCTGTAGAAAAAATGATATACCAATATATGCATGTGGAAAAACTGCAGAATATATCGAAGAAGATTTAAAAGAAAAAAATATTAAATGTAATATTTTTAAGACTTCATATGGACAACCCTTCAAAATTAAAGATATTGAAATTACACCTTTTGAAATTTCACACGATGCTGTTATGCCTTGTGGATATAGGATTAAATCTGGTAATATGACATTATCATATGCAACAGATCTTGGATATGTTTCAGATGAAGTTTATGAAAATCTTAATTACTCAGATTTCGTTGTTTTAGAGGCAAATTATGATACTTCAATGCTAGAATTTGGAAAATATCCATATCCACTAAAAAGAAGAATTAAAGGTGCTACAGGTCATCTATCAAATGATGAAAGTGCTAATGCAATATCAAAACTTGCAAAAAGTGGTCAAACTAACTTTTTACTTGCCCATTTAAGTGAAAATAATAACGACAAAAGTATACTACTAAATACTATGGATGATATTTTAAGGCAAAATGATCTAGATAGCAATTCAATAAATTTAAATATTGCTAATAAAATATTTTCAAATGAGGAATTTTGTATATGTTAAATATTAAAATAATATGTATCGGTAAAATTAAAGAAAAAAGTTTAAAAGAACTAAATAACGAGTATTTGAAAAGACTACTTAAATATTGTAAAATAGAGATTATAGAACTAGAAGATGAAAAATTACCATATACTATGTCTAATAAAGATATTGAATTAATTAAAGAAAAAGAATCTAATAAAATTTTAGATAAACTTGAAAAATACCCAAAATCAACTGTTTTTTTATTAGATTTAAATGGAAAAGAATATACATCTATTGAATTTTCAAATATAATTTCAAAAACTAGTGTATACGGCTCTTCTACTTTAATTTTTGTAATTGGCGGAAGTTTAGGCATGAGTGACAAACTATTAAATTATACTAAAAATAAAATATGTTTTTCCAAAATGACATTTCCACATCAACTAATTAGATTATTTTTACTTGAACAAATTTTTAGGTCTTTTAAAATACAAAATAATGAAACATATCATCATTAAATAAGGAGGAAATTTTATGAAATCAACAGGAATTGTTAGAAAGGTGGATGAACTTGGTAGAATTGTTATTCCATCTGAATTAAGAAAAAAATTAAATATAGAAATTAAGGATTCTTTAGAAATCTATGTAAGTGGAGATTCAATAATATTAAAGAAGTACTTTCCAGCATGTGTATTTTGTGGTGAGGCAAATGATATTTTAACTTATAAAGGTAAAAATATATGTGCTAATTGCCTAAATCAACTTAAAAACAATAATGAAACTGAAAATTCTAACGAAGATGAACAAAAGAGTGAAAACTAACTAAATAACAAAAGAAATAGTAAACTTTAATTTATATAATTAAAGATTTACTATTTTTTTACTACTGTTGCTGGTATACCAACAACAGTTGAATTATCCATAACGTCACTTAATACAACACTATTAGCTCCAATTTTTACATTATTTCCAATTACTATATTTCCAAGTACTTTACTTCCCGCACCAACCATAACGTTATTCTTTAGCGTTGGATGACGCTTTATAGCCTCTTTTCCTGTGCCACCTAACGTAACTCCATGATAAATAGTACACTCATCTCCAATAATCGTGGTTTCTCCAATTACTACTCCCATTCCATGATCAATTAATAATTTTTTCCCTATTTGTGCACCAGGGTGTATTTCAATACCTGTAAAAAATCTAGATATTTGTGATATCATTCTAGCTATAAAATAAATATGTTTATTATATAAAAAGTGAGCAATTCTATGGTTTATAATTGCATGAAACCCTGGATACAATAATATAACAGAAATTATATTTGTAGCAGCTGGATCCTTTTCTTTTATATTTTTTGCATCTATATACAGTTCCTTAAAAAAAGACTTCATATAATACCCCCAATATATAAAATTACATTTTATATATTTTATTATATAAAGTCTTATTTAGTTACAATAATGCTATATGTATTATTGATTTATTCTAGTTATACTAATCGCTCTTTTTGTATTTTCATCTATATCTACTATAATAGCATTAAGTATTGCTTCATTTGTACTACACTCATATTTTGCATATTCTCCTGATACAAATCTCTTTAAAGCTACTTCTTTTTTTAACCCTAACACACTATCTTTAGATCCAACCATTCCTACATCTGTAATATATGCCGTTCCAGCTTTATGTATAGTTTCATCAGCTGTTTGTACATGAGTATGTGTACCAAAAACACAATTTACTTTACCATCTAAATACAACCCCATTGCAATCTTTTCTGCTGTAGCTTCAGCATGAAAATCAAGAAAAATATAATCAACATTTAACTTACGTAATTTTTCTATTTCTTCATTAGCCTTTATGAAAGGGTTTAGAGTATTAGCTTTAAAGATCTCGCCCATTTCTGCTTGTCCAATTAAATTAATAATACCAAATTTTATATTATTTTTTTCTACAACAATACTTCCGTTTCCTTTAATATTTGTAATATTGGCAGGAATTAACAATCTATTTAACTCTAGATATTTACTAGCCATTTCTTTTCTATAATATATATGGTTTCCCATTGTTATGCAATCTGCACCATAAGATAATATTTCCTCATATTCTTTTATTCTTAAACCTTTACCATTAGCGGAATTTTCACCATTTACAATGCAAAAATCAATTTTTTGACTATCTATTATTTTCTTTAAGTCTTTATTTAATCTTTCAAGACCAGGTTTTCCAACCACGTCTCCAACTATTAGACACTTCATTTTTTTATCTCCTTTTTAGCAAAATTATACACCATAATTTTACTAAAAGCAATATTTCATAAAAAATAGTAATGATATAATTTACCATTACTTTATAGTGTTAATTTTTTATTAACTAATATGTTTTACAAAATTGCCTCTATCACATCTTCCTCCCATTTTATCTATTAAAATTCCATCTTTATATATACTTACTACTTCACAATTATTACTACACCCTTTACATTCATTACCTATAGTTTTAAACTCTATATCTTCTATATTAAAATCAAAATTTAGTACATTACCATTTTTATTAGCATTTTTTGACAAAATTGCAACACCTAATGCACCCATTAAATGAGAATTTTTATCAACATGTATTTCTTTTTGCAATGCATTTTTGAATGCCGCAACAACTCCCTCATTTTTACTTACTCCACCTTGAAATACAACAACATCTTCAAGTCTTTTTCCTTTTGCTAAATTATTTAAGTAATTTTGTACAACACTTTTACAAATTCCAGCAATTAAATCTTCTTTTGTATGCCCAATTTGTGCTTTATGTACTAAATCTGACTCTGCAAATACAGTACATCTAGCAGCAATTTTAGAAGGATTCTTTGACATTTTTGCAAGTTTTCCTAAATCTTCGATTTCAACTCCTAGCCTCTTTGCTTGAGAAGAA
Source organism: uncultured Clostridium sp. (assembly GCA_964431665.1). GTDB lineage: Bacteria > Bacillota > Clostridia > TANB77 > CAG-465 > CAG-465. The sequence continues at coordinate 2,655 of CAYSKD010000039.1, read as the reverse complement.
AGAAAAGCTCCTGTTCCTGCTGCACATAAAGTATTCATGGCGTAATCTACAACAATACCATTTCTTAATATAATTAATTTAGAATCTTGGCCTCCAATCTCAAGTATTGTTCTGACATTTGGAAATATTGAAAGAGTACCTATAGCATGAGCTGTTATCTCATTCTTTATTATATTGGCATTTAATATACTTCCTATTAAATTCCTTGCAGAGCCTGTGGTACCAACTCCATATATTAAAGGAGAAATATTCTTTATATCTAATTGCTCTTTTAAAGAGGCAATAACTTTTTTTGTAGCATTTATAGGGCTACCTTCTGTCCATAAATACTTGCTTGCTATAATATTATTTTCATTATCAATTACCACTCCTTTTGTAGATATTGAGCCAATATCTACTCCTATATAATATTTATTCATAAAAAACTTCCTTTCTTTTTTAATTTTGAAATCTATACTCACTCTTTTTTAAGGCTTTTACATATTTTTTATTATCTCTCTTTTCTTCTTTTAAAATTTCATTATCCTTTTCCTCTTGTTCCCTCTTCATTTTTAGCATGTCATAAAAAGCCTCTATTCTAGTTTTAATTCCTGTTCTACTTGTTTGTGAGTCAAAAGTTAAGTACATTATTGGTATATCATACTCGTTTGAAATTTTTTGTAATATTGGCATGGCATTTATTTCTGGTGTACATCCAAATGGTTTTATATGTATTATACCATCAAATCCATTTTCTATTAACTCTAATGTATGTGCAACACTTTCAGTACCATCAGCCCCAAGTGGATATTCAATATATTTACTTGCTGATTTAATCAGTCCCTTCTGTGCTCTTGACTTTTTAAATAACAAATATGTCACCGTAGTATATCTTTTTACTGCTATATTAAAATTAGCTAATTCTTTCTCTAGGAAAAATGTAGAAAAAGGTTCCATTGATGTGTATAATTCTCCAACTATTCCAATCTTAATATATCTTTCTTTATTACTTTCAAGTTTGATATTTTTAAGCCTCTTTAAATAGCCCTTTCTATATTTTACTAATTCATTAATATTAGATATGTATAACAATCTATCTAAAAGTTCTTTATGAATTTTATCAAACTCACCTTTATTTTTTTCATATACATAATTATCTCGTATATATGTCTCCACTTCATCTAAAAAAGCAATTGACTTAATTGCAGTTAAAAAAATATATACAAAAGATGCAAATTTTAATTTATGATTTAATACCTTAAATCTATTGTATACTGCTAATACATCAACTCCATCTGGATCTAATAAATTAATATATGTAAATTCATACCCCATATCTTTTAAAATTTGTTCTTGAACTTCACCATAATATCCATACCTACATCCACCACCAGCTTGTATTAAAAAATTAGCACCATTATTTAATGCTTCAATAAAATTGCCCATATTATATTTAAAAGGAAGACAGACAAAATCAGGGCTAGAAATTGCACCAAGCTCTATTGTTTTAGTACTCATTTTTGGTGCAACCAATATATCAGTTGTATCTTTATCTACTAATTTTTCTAACATATTATATATAGGATAAGAATAGTTGCCAAGATGCGGAAAACTTACTCTAAATTTCTTATTTGTATCTTTTTTATTTTCTATCATCATTTACCACTTACCTTTACCATTTTATTATTTTGTTCTAATATATCGTAAAAACTTTCAAGTCTTGTATATAGTCCAGACATTCCTTCTTGCTCATCAAGTATTATATTTATACTTGGTATATCTTTAATTTTTCTAATTAATAACTCATTTACTAAACTGTCTGGACCACACGGAAATACTGACAAATATATTATTCCATCTATGCTATTTTTATATTCATATATACCATTTATTAGATTAATACTAGGGTTCCAATAGATACTTCTTGTTATTTTCTTATATGTATTATATTTTTTATCATCTAATGTATTGCTATTTACATTTGCATATATAATATTTGCATTAAGAGTTTTTAGATATTTAATAACTGGCAGTCCTAAATATTTATCGTAAACAATATATGGATGAGAAACTACTAAAATATTAGTTTTATAATAATTGTTTTTTATATTATTTTGCTGTTCTTTTAATTTTTTTATATCATATATTCTTTGCATATTGCGTGCTTTTATATATGCATTAACAATCTTAGAATAATTTTTTGTTATCTTAGCTCCAAGTTTTATAAAAGCCTTAAACTCGGTTTTATTTTTGTTATAATCTATATTTAAAGTTAAAAAATTAGCATTAAATATATTCTTACAAATATCATATATTGCAAAAAATTTTACACATATACTTTTTTTATTTTTAAAAGAACATATTCTTGGGATAAATATATAATCTATTTTCTCTTTTTTGCTTCTTTTTACTAAATCATTTACATGCCCTATATATATCTTACTTGCAAGACAAGCTTCGTCAATTGATAAATTAATTCCGTTTTGCATTATTTCTTTATCTGTATCTTTGCTATATATTACTTCACAGCCAAGCTCTTTAAAAAAAGTTTCATATAATATTGGCTTTTCATATATATACATACCTTTAGGTATTCCTATTTTCATTTATATCACCTAAAAGTATTATTTGCTATTTTTCCAATTTTATACAAAAGTAAAAAAAGAAAGCCTAAAA
>CAYSKD010000038.1:0-8074 GCA_964431665.1 uncultured Clostridium sp. | reverse complement strand
AAAATAATAAAAAAATAATGTAAAAATATATATTACTTTTTAACATAATCTATATTTTACATTACTTTAATATAAATATTTATAATCTAATTATTATTTAATAAATCATAATATTCATTATTTTTCTTAATATTCAAAATACTTTTTTAAAATTAAGAAATCAAATCTAATGATATTAATATATTATTACCATTACTCTTTTTATACTTTAAAGCATATGTACTATCCACTAAAGATGAATCATAATCTACAGTTTCATAATTGATTATTTTTTCAATCATATCTACTTGTTCTATATTATCATTATCCAAATGCAATTCATCAACAGTTAGTATATACTCATCAACACTTTCATCAAATACTAAACTTTTAACCTTATAGCATATTGCACCTATTCCGCCCCCGTAATTACTACAATCAACTGCATCTTCTTTTATTTGATTTTCTACATTATTAAAATTAATTTCTTCATCAAACGTTTTTTGGGATATATCATTTAAATACTGCATTTTAACATAATCTTTCGTATCAAATTTTACAATATTTTTTTCATAATTTTCTGCATCAGTTTTTGTAGCCAACAACCACGCTACAGAAAGTTTTTCTTTATCATTAAATTTACCTGAATTATACTTACGTTGATTATTAGAGTAATAAAACTTGCACGATACAATAGAAAAGAACATGACATTATTTTCTTGTGATAATTTTTTATTATAACTTATTTTATCTTCATTACTTTGTATTAGTTCTTTTACTTTATCATTTTTAGATACTGTTTGATTTTTTTGTTGTTCTTGTTCAAGTAATTCTTTATTCTCGGCTAATTCTTTCTCTAAATTTCTTACATCTTTGTTTCTCATAATTCCAAAATATACTGCTAAGCATCCTGCAATTATTGTTGTTATAACAAACAATACAATATACACATTTTTTCTTTTACTTTCCATATAATAACCTCCAATTCCTACAAACATATTTTAGCATATTTTGATAAAATATTTCAATAATTTTAAAAAATAATAAAAAAATAATGTAAAAATATATATTACTTTTTAACATAATCTATATCTTTACATTATCATCATTACTTAGTATATATCAACATATTTTTATACTTCTATAAGCTAAAACATTACGCTATTTTCTACAATATTTTGCCCCTTATCATTTGCATTATCTTCAGTAGAAATTTTAAAATATTCATCCATTATAGGTTTTACTACATATGCGGTATATGTGCCTTCTCCGCCACCTTCAATTATTGCAACGACAGCAATTTTAGGATTATCATATGGTGCAAACCCTACAAATATTCCGTTATTTTGCTTACCAGCTACCTGAGCTGTACCTGTTTTTCCTGCTACCTGTATATTGCTATTCTTAAATATATAATTTGCAGTACCCCCAGTTTCACTAGTAACAGATAACATACCTTTTTTAATAGCATCTAAATATTCGCTTTCAAGTCCTAAGTCACATGATGTAGTATCAACTCCAGTATATTCTTTTACATATTCCTCTAATTCTGTACTTGATATCTCGCTAGATGTTGAATCATTTTTTATTTGTTTTACAAGTGAAACTCTATTTAATGTACCACCATTTGCGATTGTTGCAATATAATTAGCAAGTTGAAGCGGTGTATACAAATTAGAAGATTGACCAATAGAAGCATTTAAAGTATCTCCTAGATACCACTCTGCATCTGTATCGCTTCCAGCAATATTACCTGTAACTTCTCCAGATATTTCTATTCCTGTCTTTTGTCCTAAGCCTAAAAGCCTACTTGTTTCAACTATCTTTGAAATTCCAATTCTTCTTCCAATTTCATAAAAATAACAATTACATGATCCTTTTATTGCTTCCTCCAAATTAACATATCCATGCGTAATATTGTATTGAGTATATATCCAGCACTTTGGATTATGACCATACGGATAAATACCTGGATCTAATATTTTTTCATCTATGGTCATACCTCCAGCCCTAAGCCCAGCAAGTCCTACTAGCATTTTATATGTAGAACCAGGGGAATATGTTCCTGAAATTGCTCTATTATACATTGGATTTAAAGGGTCATTAAATAAGTTTTTTAAATCCTCTTTACTCATTCCAGAGGAAATAGCATTAATGTCATATGATGGATAATTAGCCATGGCTAATACTTCACCACTATTAACGTCTAATACTACAACACTTCCTGCAGACGCTTCTGGTATAGTTTTCCCTATTAAGCTTCCATCCTTTAGCCCATTAATTGTATTAACTAAAGCTTCTTCAGCTACACTTTGTAATCTATAATCTATTGTTAACTGTATATCATTTCCAGAAACAGCTTCTTCAACAATAGTCTCACTAGAAATATTTCCTTTTGTATCAGTTTCAGCTTTGATAACACCATTTGTACCTTTTAAGTATTTCTCAAAAGACTGCTCTATTCCAGATTTTCCAACTATACTATTTATAGTATATCCTTCATCTTCTTTCTCTTCGTATTCAGTTTCACTTATATTTCCAACGTATCCTACAATATGCGAAAATAATGTAGAATCAGTATAATATCTTTTTGGAACTGAAACAATATCTACTCCATATAACGTAGAACTGCTTTCACTAATTTGTGCTACTGATTTTTCTGATATATCTTTAGCTATTTTTGCACTATTAAATAGAGAATATGCATTAAGGTTTCCTTCATATTTTACTTGTATAATTCTAATTTGCATTACCCTATCATCATCAAAATCCTCTAAAGCATATTTTTCAATATAATAATTAATAGTATCATTAAAATCATATTGTTCATCAATATTCATTTCATTTTTCCATTTTATTTCTTCATCTTGATCTGAGAAATTAAATGCTGTTAAATCATCATTTACAGGAAATGTGGAATATATTTTATCCCCATTAGAATATAATATATTAATAAGTGAAGCTATAGATTGGTTTTGTTCTTCTGTATCAACCTTAACTTTATATAATTCAACATCCCATGACAATTTATTAGTAGCAAGTATTACTCCGTTTCTATCTGTAATTTCGCCTCTTGAAGCTACAATTGTTTCTGTTCTTAACATTCTTTTTTCTGATTGTTCTCTATAATCACTCCCATTTAATATCTGTAAATTAAATAACTGAATTATATATACAATACCAACTAGTATAACTAAAATATATAAAATTAATGTTCTATTATTAAAAAAGCTATATATCTTCTCAAATATTTTTTTCAATACACATTCACCTCAAAACAAAAATATAAAGTTATATTGAACTTTGCCTTCTTAAACGTACTTCAAAATAATCAGTTATTTTATATATAATACCATAAATTATATATACAATAATAGTGTTAAGAATTGCTGAAATTATTATTTGTTTTATAAATAATAATATATTAGTATAGCTATTAGTTAAAAATAAATATTCTATGTATTGTATAAATTCAAATATGGCAGTTGAAATTAGAGTTACATATACAAGTGACATTTTATTTTCTTTTCTATAGTTATAATTAATAAATCCTGTAATAGCACCAGTTATAGTATAAGCAATGGTAAACATACCCGTTGTACTTCCAAAAATAATATCGGTAATTAATCCTATAGCAAAAGAAAAAAATGTTCCTACATACATGCCATACCAAAGGCTTACTACTATAACAGATATAAGTATTAAATTAGGCTTTATTCCAAATAATTCTCGACTATCTACTACAAACATCTGAAAAAAATATATAAGTATAATTAATAAAATTACATATATAACTGTAAGTACCTTCTTTAACATAGAGCATTCCTTTCTAATTAATTATTATTCCTACTTCATTTATCGTTCGTATATTTACACAAGGTTCAACTATTGCATATCTATCCATATCATTTTTATTATTAACCACTTCAATGATTTTACCAACAGGTATAGAACTTGGATAAGTTAAACCAAGACCTGAAGTATACAACATATCAGAAATAGATATCTCCGCATCAATAGGTATAAATGTAAGTTTTAAGCGATTACTAGATTTTAAATCTAAATCTCCTTTAAGTACTGCTGGCTCATTAATTGTACTAATGTTAACGCTAACTGAAGCTAAAGGATCAAGTATTGTTGTTACTGTAGCACTATCTTCTTCAACATTTGATATAAAGCCTACTAGTCCATTTTCATGAACTACAGATTGATTTAGACTTATACCATCATTTAATCCTAAATCTATTTTAAAAGTTTGAGTCCAATTATCATGTTCTCGATAAATAATATTTGCAAGTTTTATGTTAAAATGCTGATATTTTTTCTTTATTTCTAACATTTGTTTTAATGATTCGTTTTCATCTAAAACTTTTTGCATTTCTAATAGTTTATAATTTAAGTCAGATTTTTCTTCTTCTAATTTTGCTTTTTCTTCATTTATCTTTTTATTATTAGCAAAATAGCTACCTAAATTTGAAAAAACATTATTTCCCAAAGTATATACTGCTCTAAAAGGATATGTTATAATAGAGGATATTTTATTAATTACAAAATTATTTGTGTTTCTAAAAAAGAATGCTGAAAATACAATAGTAACAATAACTACTATTATTAAAAATAGTAGTCTTTTTCTTCTTGTTTTCTTTTTATCATCAAAATCATATCTATATTTCATTGATAAATATCTCCTTAATATAACTATAAAATATAACTACTTATTGCTTATCTTTTTTTAGCAACAGTTGTCTTCTTTAATATTTCAATATTTTCAAGTGCCATACCAACTCCACGTAAAACACATTCTGCAGGATTTTCAGCTAAAAACACTGGCATACCTGTTTCTTCATTTATAAGCCTGTCTAGATTTTTTAATTGAGACGCAGCACCTGAAAGAACAATGCCTCTTTCCATTATATCAGCAGCAATCTCTGGTGGAGTCTGTTCAAGTGTTAATTTTATAATTCTTAAAATTTCATTTAAAGAATCTTTCATAGCCTCATTAATATCAACAGTTGTGACACATATTGTTTGTGGTAAACCTGTTGTTAAATTTCTACCTTTAATATTCATCTTCTCTTCAGTCATTGCTGAAGTTGCAGCACCAATTTGCTTTTTAACCTCTTCTGCTTCGCCTTCTCCTATTATTATGTTAAATTTTTGTTTAATATATTCAACAATGTCTTTATCTAGTTTGTTTCCAGCAATTTTTATAGAATTAGATACTACAATTCCTCCAAGAGAAAGAACTGCCATCTCACTTGTGCCTCCACCAATATCAATAATCATAGAACCTTCCGGCTGTTCAACTTTAATACCAGCACCAATTGCAGCTGCCATAACTTCTTCCATTAAAAATACATCTTTTGCTCCAGCTTTGTACGCAACACCTTGAACAGCTCTTTCTTCAACATCAGTAATACCAGATGGAATAGATACAACAAGCCTTGGCTTTGAAAATAAACTCTTTGGTATCACTTTTGATATTAAGTTTTGCATCAACATTTTTGTTGCATCAAAATCAGCAATCACACCATCTTTTAACGGTTTAACTGCAATAATATTATCAGGTGTTCTTCCTATCATTTCCTTTGCTTGATTTCCTACTGCTAATACTTCGCCTGTAATTTTATTTATTGCAACAACAGAAGGCTCAGATAAAACTACACCTCTTCCTTTTACATGAATTCTAATATTTGATGTACCTAAATCAACACCAATATCTTTAGACATTATACCCATTTTTACCACCTTAACTTTTTGTATTACTTTATATATCCTTTTTCTTTTAAACTTATATAATTATTATTTGCAATGATTATATGATCTAACAAATTTATATTAAAAATTTTTGATTTTTCATATATTTCTTTTGTAAAGTTTATATCTTGCTTACTTGGCATTAACGTTCCACTTGGATGATTATGTACAAGTATTATTGAATGTGCCATTTGTTTGATTGGATTTGATAATATTTCTTTTAAACTTATATTAATACTATCATTTGCTCCAATTGCATTTGTAATTACTGAAAGTACAGCATTTTTTTTATTTAATAATATTGTCTTTAATACTTCTTGTTTCTCATTTAAATAATTAAAGCCAACTAAATCATACACATCTTTGGGTGATACAATAATACTTTTATTACTTGTATATATATCAGATATTCTCTTAGAAAGTTCTAAAACGGCAAGTATTTGAATTGCTTTAATTTGTCCAATTCCTTCATATTGTTTTAATTCCTCAATAGAAAGGGAATTCAAATATTCAAGATCAGAAATATTTAAAGCATCTTTTTCTCTTAAAATATTTCTAGCAATATCTAAACATGTATATTTTTTTGTTCCAGTTTTGATAATAATAGCAAGTAATTCAGAATTTGTTAAATTACTTGCGCCAAGCATTTGTAGTTTTTCATATGGTCTATCTTTTGGTGGCAATTCTTTTTTTATGTCTATATTTTAAGCCACCTTACTACTCTTTGTGCTGTAAGTGCAAATATTATCATAAATAACACTCCACCAACACTTACTTTACACCATATACCAAAAGTTAACTTTAGAAAGCTTAAATCGAGTATGATTGGTTCTGTAAATCCAATTTCACCACCAATAGATAACCAATGTAAATAACTTAAACCAGAAGTTGCTTCTCCAATTGCTACTCCTACTATCATTCCAAGTATTGCGCATACTATAACAATTATTCTTTTCATTTTATCCTCCTATGTTTATATAATATTTTTTCTTTTGAATATCCTTTAAAATTTCTACTACATTATATAACTTTTTTAATGAGATTTCAATATAATTGATATATTATTTTTTACAATTAAAACTCAATAATAATCTTGTTATCTTCAATATACGAATCTAGGCCATTTTCAATATGCCAATTATTAAATTGATTAAGGAAATTCATACATTGCTCACTGTTATATTCATTATATAGCCTTACAGCTTTTTTATCTTCAATATATATTGGTGTCATTTCAAGTGAAGTTATCTTTGACTCATTAGATATATTTAAATTAAATATAAAGCCCTCCTTTGCAACATTGTAGTCAAGATCACTCATAAAGTAACCTGTACTATATATTATAGGCTTATCTTTATATTTGACTATTGGATAAACACCAAGAGCATGTGAGCCAATTACCATATCAGCACCACTATCTATTGCAATTGAGGCAATATTTCTCATTTGATCAGTAAGACCATAGGTATGATCACGTCCCCAATGAATGTCTGCTATTACAACATCTGCACTTTCTTTTGCCTCTTTAATGTTCTTTTTTAAATTTGCCTCAGAATATACACTAATGCCATAATTAGTATAATTTTTTGCAGTACCAATAATAACTGCATTTGTAGAAACTATTGCAATTTTCTTATCACCCTTTTCAAAATATACAGGCATGTCCTCTCTTCCTGCTACAAATATTTCATCTTCTTCAAGCTTATTGATAGTATTATTTACTATATCCTCAGGAAAATCAGCTATATGATCAGATGCAACAGAGACACAATCAAGTCCAAGAGCAGTAAGTGTGCTTAGAATATCACTTGTAACTAAATACTTACTTTTGGCATTTTCTATTTTTTCTAAGTTTGTTATATTAGTAGAAAAATTCGCATATGTAAAATCAGATGAGCGTACTATACTATACACCTCTTTTATGGCAGTATTATACAAATAATTTAAATTGTTTGTAACCTCTCCACCAAACATTAATTCTCCTAAAAAATTAATATTAATACTTCCATCATCTACTTTAGATATTATACTCTCTGATGTATTTGTGTTATCAATATTATTAAAAGCTGATTGTAAATTATCATCACTACCTTCAATTTCAATTTCGCCATTTTCACTATTAATATTATCACTTTTGACATATGCACTATCATCTATATCAAAATTTGCAGTTTCTTTAAATTTAACTGTTGAGTTTTGTACTTTCTTTTTTAATATATTTCCAGTTATAACAGTTGAAACTCCAAAAATTAAAATAACACATGATATAACTATTAATGCATTTCTTATATTTAAATACTTCCTAATATCAAATCTCCTTCTATTAAGTTTAATTCTA
>CAYSKD010000037.1:0-8177 GCA_964431665.1 uncultured Clostridium sp. | reverse complement strand
TAATAAAATAATCTCCTGTATATTCCATATCAGAAGTATATTGCATTCCGATTATTATATAGGAAAAAACTAAATGGCATTGTAAATATGGTTGTAATTATTTCTTCTGCTGTTGAAATGTTATAGTTATATATTTTTGATAATTCTTTATCTGATTTTATTGCTTTTAGTTCTGTATTATCATTAGAAGAAAATAGTAGAAAAGAGATAATACACAATATTGCAATTAAAATCAATATAATGCCTACTTTAAACTTTTTACTCATAGAAACTCCTCCTTTTAAATTATTTCATTTGTTATTATATAATTTTAATAAAATTAAGTCAACATTATTGATTAAAGTTTATGATTAAAGTTATGGGACCTTAAAATGTGCTTAAGACTCGACAAGGATGGCAGTGTATTTGCATTAAATATATAAAAATAAATTATTTATTATATGTTAATAACTTAAATTTGTTTAATTATATCTTTATAAAAGTCAGCTGTTCATAGTGATAACTGAGCTGTAACTTTGGTATAAAGAAATTTTAACTTTTTATAGAGTATTACTTGATATTTGATATTTTTTATAGTAAAATATATTACAGCTAACATAAGTTAAGATAAATTTTAGGGAGTAATAATTATGGTATATAAAAAAATAACAATATTTGCTATCATTTTTGCAATATTAGCAGGTGTTATAAGCAATGTGACATTTGCAGCAACGTCTATTTCAACAAATGATAAAATTTTAGATACAACTTTAAATATTTTAATCTTTGTTCAAAAGTATTCATGGCCAGTTGTAACACTTGTATTTGTATATGCACTATATCAATTTTACGTAATTGGTTCAGAAGTATTAGAACATAAAATAGTTGGTCAAAGATTAATTGTTGGTATAGCTATATTTATGGTTATTGTACAGTGTTTACCTTTAATATATGCTTTTTTGACAGTAAAATAACATAGGATAAAATTTATTAAAAGGGGAAATGAAAAATATGAAAGTACTTTTTGGTATAAATAATGATGATACCGTAAAAGCAATAGTAAAATTTTACAGTGAAAAATATAATGAAAAATTAGAGTATAAAAATGTATATTATTTTAAACAATTTATACAAGAATTATCAACCGGAAATTATGAAAGAGCAGTTGTACTTGAAGAATTAGAAAAGTTTCCAACTACAAATTATGCTCAAATAGATGAATATTTATTTAAAAATATAGATAGCATGACAGACATATATGATGCCAAAAGTATTATATATGTTGCATCTGATAGAAGAAAAAATGGTGATGATTTTTTATCAAAATTGTTTAACTTAGGAATGTACACAGTTCTTACAGGTCAAAACAGAACTAAGGGAAAAGTTTGTGATGCAATACATAGTCCATATTTAAAAAAAGACGTAAAGAAGTTTTATGAAAATGTAACAGGAGAAAATGTATATAAATCTAATGAAGTGTCTGAAATTGAAATACAAAGAATAATTTCGTATTACAAAAATCAAAATGGTGTGGTAGATAAATATAGCGAAATATTTGATAGAATTTCTACACAATATACTAATGAACAACTTAGAGTTATAATTAATTTTTTACCATATGATGTTAAGCAATATTTATCTCAAAATAACCAAAAGTATCAAACTATAATGGCACTTTCTGGACAAACTCAAGTAGTTCAAGAAAATTTTGTAAAACCTCAAGCAGAAGCACCAAAAGTTGAATATAAACCACAAGAGATACTTAGTAATCAAAATGATGCAAAGGCTATTGAAATAAAGAAAGAACCAGAAATTGTAGAAAAAATTGTTGTACAAAAAGTTCCATCAGAGCCTCAAGTAGTAACTCAAGTTGTTGAAAAAGAAGTTGTAAGAAATGTCTATGAACTACCAAAAGATTATAAAAAAACAGTTTGCTTTGTGGGTGCACCTAAAGTTGGAACAACTTTTTGTATAAATGCTATAGCTACATATTTATCAAGAAATAAAATAAGAACAGCTATAGTAGATTTAACTAAAAAAAGAGATACATATACTATATATACTTACGATAATGAAGGAAAAAGAAATATAGCAGCTGGAAGTTTAAAATATGCATCGAATGGATTAAATGAACCACTTGTATATGAGAAGTTAAGCATATATACAGGTATGCCAGGAGAAGACAGAAAATCATATAATGCTAATGTTGCAATAGATACTGTATTACAAAACAATAATGTTGTTTTAATAGATACTGATTTTTCTACTCCAGCAGATTATTTTAGATTATGCCAAGAAATATATGTAGTGCAAGATATGGATATATTAAATATTAATCAACTTACTATGTTTTTAAGAAATTTAAAATCTCGTGGTATACCAATGAATAAAATAAAAGTTATAATTAACAAACATGTAAAATGTACTTTAACAGCCAAGGATATATTAGATGGAATAGCAACATATACAAGTTATGATTTAAAAATGTATGATGAATTATTTAATTCTTCAAATATACCATATTATATATTACCATTAGATATAGAAAACTATAAAAAGTATGTGGAGATGGTATATAAATATTCTAATAAATTTGCTACATTTACAGAAGATTTTAAAGAAAGTTTAGCAAATATTATTAACTCTATATATCCAGTTTCTAATGTATCAAGTTCTACTACTAGATCAAATTCAAAAAAATCTGGATTATTTAAGAAATAACTAAAGAAAAAGAAAGGAAAGAATAATATTGAATTTATTATTATATATATTAATATTTATACTAATAATATTAGTAGTCTTTATAATTTCTATGTCAATATATTATAAAAAAGTCTTGAATTTTTACAACGCTGATACTAAACATAAAATAGTGGAAGTAACTCAAAAAATGTTTGAAATAATGGGTCAAGATATACCTTCTAAAGAAAGATTTTCAAAGTTAAATGAGGAACTTATTAAACAACTTGATATACAGTATTCATCAATATGTTTATATAATGGTTATAGCTATGAGTTAAAATCAAGTAATGTTGAAAATGAATATAAAGAAATAATTTGTGATATAGCAAAGGATAACGTTTTTAAAACAAATATTATAAAAAATAATTCAAAGTATATTACAGTTACAGATAAAGAGAATTTATTATATAAAAGTGCCATTGAAAGGAATATAAAATCTGCAATATTCATACCAATATACTATAATGATAAATATATTGGATTTTGGCTAATAGAAAGTAAAAAAATCAAAGATTTTGATAATATAACAGATGATTATATAGAAAACTTAAAGAAAAATCTTGCTATTTTTATTGAAGATACAGAATTTCATAATGATTTGGAAATGGCCAAAAATATGGATGAGCAAACTGAGTTTTATAATAATATATATTTATATTCAAATACAAGAAAGCTTATCTCACAATATGAGTATTCTTCTATGGTGTTAATAGGTCTTGTTGGTTTACCAGAAGTAAATGAAAACTACACAAGAGATATAGGAAATATACTTTTAGTAAGATTTGCTAATACTACAAAGGATGTTTTGCCAGATGAAAGTATTTGCATAAGATATAGTGGAAATAGATTTATAGTTATAATACCAAATAAAACTGCACAAGCAGTACAACCGTATGTTGAAAGACTACTTTCTAGATATAAAGATATATATGAATATGTAAATGATAAAAAGGTAGGCATTGATACTCAAATATTAATACATACTTTTAAAAAGCAAAGTAATATGAATGATGAAGTACAAAATTTGGATAACTATATGGATGATATGAAATCTAGAAATGTTATAAAAATTATATAAAGGAGTGATTATTATGGATCAAAACACAACAGTATTTAAACCACAAAAGGATGAATCCAAAAGAGTAAGGGAAATTATGGAACAAGTTGTTGCTGCATTAAAAGATAAAGGATATGAGCCTGTTAGTCAAATTATAGGCTATATATTATCAGGAGATCCTACATATATAACATCTCATCAAAATGCAAGAGCATTAATTTGTAAAGTAGAAAGAGATGATCTTTTATCAGAAATGATAAGGAAATATTTGGATATATAATCGGTATAATTTATGAATAGAATATTAGGAATAGATTATGGCGATGTTCGAGTTGGACTAGCTATTTCTGACGAACTTAATATAACAGCACAAGGTTTAGAAACGCTTGTTATAAATAATAGTGATAAAAAGTTTTTTAATTCTATAAAAAAGATTATACATGAGTATAATGTTGATACTATAGTAATAGGATATCCTAAAAATATGGATGGTAGTAAGTCTAAAAAAGCAGAAAAAATAGATGAGTTAGTTTTATCTCTTGAAAAATTAGTCGATAATATAGTAAAGTGGGATGAAAGACTTACAACGGTATCAGCATATAGAACAATGAAGGATTTAAATATTTCACAAAAAAAGAAAAATATGTATGCTGATAAACTTGCTGCAACATATATTTTAGAAGGATATTTAGCAAAAATATCTAAAAGTAAATAAAAAATGAATAAATTGTATACAAATAACAAAAAATATTATATAATAAACATATAGTTAAGGAGGAAAGTTTATGGATAAAGAATTTGAAGGCTGTGCTTCAGGATGTGCAGGTTGCTCTGGATGTGGACATGATCATGAAGATTTCGAAATGTTAGGTGAATCTAGTCCCGTTATAACACTTACAGATGATGAGGGAAAAGATGTACAATTTGAAGTGTTAGACGTTGTTGTTATGGATGATGAAAAAGAATATTTGATTTTATCTGAAGTAAAAGATGAAAAAAATGAAGAAGATATTGAAGTATCAATTTTAGAAATAAAAGAAGAAGATGGCGAAGAAGTTTATGATACAGTTACTGATCAAAAAGTATCTGATGCCGTTTTTGAAAGATTTTTAAAACAACAAGATGAACTAGAAGAAGTATTAGATGATGATAGTGATGATGAAGAATAATTTATTTTAGAAGTTTTACATTAGATGTAAAGCTTCTTTTGTTATATATAATAATTCATGTTCAATTCATAATTACATAGTAAAATATGAATTAAGAATAAAAATTAAAAACTTAACGTTAGTTAATTTTATAATAAGGTACTTTTGAGATTAAGTCAAACAGTTAATATAATCAAAATTATATTTAAAAGCAATCATTTTGAAAAGTATTTGTATTATCGATTATATAAATATAAGTAAAAATAAAATAAGTATGGAGGGGAGAATGTTGTTTAAAGTATTAGTTGTTGAAGATAATAAAAATATAAGAAAGCTAATGGTAACATATTTAAGAAGAAATAATTATGAAACTTTGGAAGCAATAGATGGTAAAGAGGCTTTAAAAATTATAGATAATAGCCATATAGATTTGATAATTACTGATATTATGATGCCTAATATGGATGGATTTGAGCTTACTAAAGAATTAAGACAAGCAAATTATACTTTACCAATTTTGGTAGTTACAGCAAAAGAGAGTATTGATGATAAAAGGCAAGGATTTTTACTTGGGGTAGATGATTATATGGTTAAGCCCATCGATATGGATGAAATGATACTTCGTGTTGGAGTATTACTAAAGAGAGCTAATATTATAAATAAAAGAAAAATAGTTATAAATGATGTAGTGCTTGCATATGATGAATACACATTAACTAAAGGAAAAGAAAAATATCAATTACCACAAAAAGAGTTTTTATTGTTATACAAGTTATTAAGTTTTCCAAATAAAATTTTTACTAGGCAGGATTTAATGGATGAAATCTGGGGTTATGATAGTGAGTCAGATTTAAGAACTGTTGATGTACATATAAAAAGATTAAGAGAGAAATTTGTTAATATTAATGAATTTGATATTATTACAATTAGGGGAGTAGGATATAAAGCGGTTATAAATGAATAGGTGGTTATATGAATAAAAGTCATAGGATAACTTCATTATATGTATATTTAAGTATATCTTTTGTGATAATACTATTTTTAGTATTATTATCTACAGTCTTATACATATATTTTATAAATGGAAGCAATATTATAGATATATTTAAAGAAAATATAGCAAATAAAGAAATTATAAAAGATATTAAAGATAGCTTAAAGGATGCTATTATATATGGCGTAATAATAGGACTGGCTTTTATACTTGTTGTAGTAAGCCATATAATTAATCCACTTAGAAAGATTACTGAAGCAACAAAAAAAGTTGCAAAAGGTGATTTAAATGTTAAGGTCGATATATATAGGGATGATGAGATAGGAGATTTAGCAAATAATTTTAATATAATGGTAAATGAATTAAATAGTATCGAATATTTAAGAAAGGATTTTATAAGTAATATATCACATGAATTAAAAACGCCAATTGCTTCTATACAGGGATTTACTAAATTATTGGCAGATGATAATTTAGATAAAGAAGAGAAAAAAGAGTATATAAATATAATATTAGAAGAGACTACAAGACTTTCAAATTTGTCTAGTAATATGGTAAAACTTTCAAAACTTGAAAATCAAGGTATTATAACAAATGAAAAAGAGTATAGACTTGATAACCAACTTAGAAAGGCTATTATAATGCTAGATGAAAAAATAAATAAAAAAAATATAAAAGTATCGCTAAATTCTTCTGAGATAACAATAAAAGCAGATGAAGATTTAGTTATGGAGATATGGTTAAATTTATTGAATAATTCAATAAAATATACTAATGAAAATGGAGTAATTGAGATATCTATTATTAAAGAAGAAAAATATGTTAAAGTAATAATAAAAGATAATGGAATAGGTATTGATGATAAAAAACAAAGTAGAGTGTTTGAAAAATTTTATCAGGCAGAAGACTCTCATGCAACTGAAGGTAGTGGATTAGGTCTTGCTATTGTAAAAAAAATAGTAGAGTTGATAGATGCTAAAATTGAATTTTCAAGCAAAAAAAATTGTGGAACTACATTTACTTTATATTTAAAAAATAAGGAATAGAAACTAAAATTTAGTTTCTATTTTGACCTTTTAAGTAAATTAACTGTTAAACATATATATCTTCATAATTAAAATTTCACAAAATTTACATATAAAATTAATATAGAGTTAATAAAAGAAATATATAATCATATATATGAAAGGGGGAAAAGATATAGACAAATTAGATATAAAAAAAGAGGAAAAAATATCAGTAATGTCCATTGTTCCAGTAAATGTTAATAAAAAAGAGTTTGAGATGCTTATGAATATATATAAAAAAGCATTAGATAATATTGAAAAAGATTTAACATTAATAAAAAAACAACTATATCAGGTTTATGGATATGATATTATTAACAATATTACTAGTAGAATAAAAACACCCAAAAGTATAATTAATAAAATGAAAAAGAAAAATTATGAACTAAACTATAAAAATCTTGTTGAAAATATAAACGATATAGCTGGTATTAGAATTGTATGTCCTTTAAAGAGTAATATATATACAGTTCTTCAAGTTATAAAAAATATACCAAACGTAGAAATATTAAGAGAAAAAGATTATTTAAATAAACCTAAAAAGAGTGGTTATTCAGGATATCATTTAATAATACAAACTAAGATAGAAATAGATAATAAACAAATACCAGTAAAAATTGAAATACAATTAAGGACAATGGCTATGGATTTTTGGTCAACAAATGAGCATAAGATGAAGTACAAAACAAATAAAAAACTTTCTAGTTTAGATTCAAAAAAATTGAAGTTATATGCTAAGATATTAAATTTTATAGATGAAAAAATTTCAAGATTATACCAAAAACAAGAAAAAGGTGTTTATCAATAAATAATTTAATTAATATTTAAAAGAACGAAGGATTAAAAGCTTTTGTTCTTTTAATAATTTTAGATAAAAATATTAAATTCATATTCAGTTCATTTTTTGATGATAATATATAAAGAAAAGGAGGAGATTATGCTTAAATTAAAAAATATAACTAAAACGTATGTAAGCGGCGATGAAAAAGTTGAAGCTTTAAAGGGAGTAAGTATAGAATTTAGAAAATCAGAATTTGTATCTATTTTAGGACAAAGCGGATGTGGCAAAACCACATTATTAAATATAATAGGTGGATTAGATAGATATACTTCAGGAGATTTAATTATAAATAATAAATCAACAAAAGAATTTAAAGATAGGGATTGGGATGCATATAGAAATTATTCTG
>CAYSKD010000036.1:0-8221 GCA_964431665.1 uncultured Clostridium sp. | reverse complement strand
ATGCATGGAAATTTATATTAAACAAAAATGTTATATTAAGTGATACAAATTTTTCTTTATTATGCGAAATAAACAAAATGGTAGAAGAAGTTTTTTATTATTCGGCAGGTAAAATTAGAAATGTTCCTCTAACAATAGGAGGAACAACATGGAAACCAGATTTGCCTATTGAAAGTGTAATAAAAGAAGAATTAGAAAAAATCTTTAATAGCAAAATGGATGATGTAGATAGAGCAATAGAACTTTTATTATATACAATGAAAAAACAAGTATTTATTGATGGAAATAAAAGAACATCAGTAATTTATAGCAATCATTATCTGATTTCAAAAGGGAAAGGTATCATAGCAATTCCAACAGAATTAACAGAAGAATTTAAGGACTTGCTTATTTCTTATTACGAAGGAAAAGATGAAAAAAACATTAAAAAATTTATAAAAGAAAATTGTTATATGAGTATATAGAATTGAAATTAGTTTTCTACTATATCATATACTTATATTACCATAAATGATTGAATTTGTATACAATATTATTTAAATAGTAGAAATTTTCCCTCAAATAAAAGTTACTACTATTAAAAAAATAACTAGAATTTTTTCTAGTTATCATTATTTTAACAATATTATTATAGACCAGGGATTCCAAATCTATATTGTCCTCTTGTTTGCAAACCTCCAATACCACTAACACCTTCTCTTGTATTGTTTATAATATTAGTTATTGGAACAAATTCATCAACTGATGTATATGCAATAGTTTCTGCAACAATTATTGGGTCCATCATATCAATAAGGACTCTTTTAGGTGCACTTGCAAAATTTGCACCAGCAGAAATTATAGCTTCATAATAGCTTTGACATGCTCCTGCAAAAACAACTAAATTATCTAAATTATGTTCATACCTTCTTGCCTCCAGTACTCCCTGTATGTAATATTTTGAGTTTTTGTAATTATCTATATTATATATATCATTTCTTCTTTTAAAAAAGGCATCATGTCCTGTAAGTATGAGTATGTTTGGTCTGATTTTTTGAAGAAGTGAGTATACCTGCTTGTACTGCTCTGACTCAGGAATATTATATGCATATGCAGTAAGTCCTAATTTTCTATAACTATCTCTACATTTTTCTGTATACTCTGCATCTCCATCAATATGTAAGATAATCCCAGGTTTTCTTAATACATCCTCTTTTTTGAAAATATTAGGGTTATCATTTTGATAATTATTTTCTCTAAAATAATTATATTTTTTTGTCATATTTGAATAACATCTATTCATTCTACTTCTTCTTGACATATCATCTTGTCTAAGTCTTTTATCAACTTCATCTTTACCTATATGTTTTAAGTCATATCCGAGGTGCATCAGCAACAATTCGTACAGTAAGTCCCACCAAATCAACTATATTATCATTTCTTACTCCAACAACTTTAAATAGTACATCAAAATTATACGATTTTCTTGCAACTATATCTCCTATTTTAAAACTTTCCATAAAAAATATCACCCCATATAGCATTATATGAAAATACTCTATATAAGGTGAAAAAGATATAATTTTTATTACTCTAAAATTGCTTTTATTCTTCTAATTCCAGCACTTGAAGCTTCTTCTTTTGTTATTTTAAAATGCCCAAGTTCTCCAGTTCTTTTTACGTGTGGGCCTCCACATAACTCCTTAGATATATCAGCAATACTATAAACAGTAACAATGTCTGGATATTTTTCTATAAACATACACTCTGCACCAGACTTTAAAGCCTGTTCCTTATTCATAGTTTGTGATGTTACTTCCAAATCTTCCTTAATCCATTTATTTACTAATTCTTCAACTTGTTCTTTTTCTTCATTACTTAATTTGTGGTCACAAGAAAAGTCAAAACGCATTCTTTCTTCAGTAATATTTGAACCTCTTTGGTGAACATCTTTTCCAACTACTACTTTTAAGGCTGCATTAAGTAAATGAGTTGCAGTATGATATTTTGTCTCTTTTTCTCCAGTAGATACAAGCCCACCTTTAAATGTACCTGCTGCAGCAGTTCTTGATTTTTCTTGGTGTTCTTTAAATTTTTGTTCAAAACTTTTTATATCTACACTAAAATCATTTTCCTTTGCCAATTCCTCTGTTAATTCTATTGGGAAACCGTATGTATCGTACAATCTAAAACTTTCTGTGCCATCAATTTCCTTACTATTACTATTATTAAGTTTTACTAATAACTTATCAAATTCCTTTATTCCTAAATTAATAGTTCTTTCAAATTTATTAATCTCTTTGTTTAATTCATCTAATACAAAATTTTTCGAAGATGCAAGTGAAAGATAAAACTCTCCATATACTTCATCAATATAATAAAGTGCTATTTTACTAAAAACATCTGTAGATATATTCAACTTTTTAGCATGTCTAACAGCTCTTCTAATTAATCTACGTAAGATATATCCAGCCCCTATATTAGATGGGGTTAAATGTTTTTCATCTCCAAGTAACATTACACTTGTTCTAATATGATCTGCAATTACTCTCATTGAAAAAGTAGATTTTTCATCTTCATTATACTTTTTACCAGAGGCCTCTTCAAGAATTTTAATAGCACCTATGAATAAGTCTGTTAAATAAACATCGCCATTTGTATTTAAAAATGCTAGTATTCTCTCAAATCCCCAACCGGTATCAACATTTTTCTTTTCAAGTTTTGTATATTCGTTATCTCCTATTCGTTCATATTGCATGAAAACATCATTTCCTATTTCAATATAACGTCCACAATCACATGCAGGAGAACAGTTTTTACCACAAGGTTCTTTATCTGTAATATAAAACATTTCACTATCAGGTCCACATGGTCCTCTATCTAATTCCCACCAATTATCTTCTTTAGGTAAATAATAAATATTTTGAGGTAAAAAGCCAGACTTTTCTCTTAATAAAGCTGTTTCATTATCCCTCTTAACACTATCATTTCCTTCAAATACGGTAGTAGCAATTTTATCTATTGGTAATTCAAAGACTTTAGTTAAAAGTTCGAAGCTCCACTTAGTACGTTCCTCTTTAAAATAATCACCCAAACTCCAACTTCCCATCATCTCAAAAAAAGTGACATGACTAGTATCTCCTACAGATTCAATGTCAATAGTTCTAATACATCCTTGAATATTGCATAATCGTTTTCCCATGGGATGTTCTTTTCCTAATAAATATGGCATAAGAGGTTGCATACCAGCAACGTTAAACAAAACTCCTGTTTCTCCATTTCCAATTAAAGAAGTTGCACCTATATCAACATGTCCACGTTCTTTATAAAAGTCAATCCAAGAAGCACGGAGTTCTTTTGAAGTCATTTTTCTCATAATATTATCTAGCTTAAAAAATAAGCTATCCTCCTTTCAAATTTTATTAAATTATATAATAAATAGCTGTAAAAATCAATAGTAACGTTAATATAAAAAATTGTTTGAATTTTGACAGTTACAGTTTAATAGGAAAATAAAATAGGCATAGCAAAATAGGGTATTTTATACCCATTGCTATGCTATAATTGTTTCATTATTAAATGCTTTTATCAAAGCTTGATATACGTTGATACTATGTTTTTTATATGTATTTATGCAACTCCTTATTATCACATAGATTTCTGCACCAGTATCACTTCTGAATTTACCTATTTTTTGCTTTATCTTTATATTTCTTTGATCCGTTTCTACTTGATTGTTTGTTGCTTGCACTTTTAAATCATTTAGTATGACTTTCCTGCTATATTATAAAGAGAATATGTATTAAATATTTATACATACTCTCTTCTTTTTACGATTATGACTTTCTACAGGGTATTTCGCAAATGTTAACTATATTACTAAAAGTGACATTAAGCGCTAATATTTGCATAAATATTCACTTTTTAAATATAATGTAATAAATTATTGTTAGAGGTGTTTTGTTATGTATAAAAATTACAATTTTAAAAGAATATTTTGTGCTATTTTATCTTTTTTAATATTATTTAGTATATCTTTCTCTAATATATATGCATCAAATTATATATATGATTTACAAAATAGTAGTGAAGTTAATTTTACAACTGATGAATCAAGTATTAGTACTATTGCAACTCCACAGTTTACCTTCCAATCTGAAGCCCAAATCTTAATGGAACCAACTACAAAAAGAATACTTTATGCAAATAATGAAAATGAAAGATTATCACCAGCATCTGTTACAAAAATAATGACATTGCTTCTTTTTATGGAACAAATTGATTCTGGGAAAATAAGCTATACTGATAAAATTACATGTAGTGCAAATGCAGCTAGTATGGGAGGATCGCAAATATGGTTTAAAGAAGGTGAAGAATTAACAGTTGATGATGCTCTAAAAGCAATATGCATAGTATCAGCAAATGATGTTGTAGTGGCAGTTGCAGAGCATATTGGCGGCTCTGAAGAAAACTTTGTAAAAATGATGAACGAAAAGGCTCAAGAACTAGGTATGGAAAATACAAATTTTATGAATTGTCATGGAATAGATGAAGAAAATCACTACACATCTGCAAAAGATATCGCAATAATGTCTGCTGAACTTATAACTAAACATCCAGATATTTTAAAATATACATCTATTTGGATGGACACTCTAAGAGATGGGAGCTTTGAACTTTCAAGTACAAATAAACTTATACGATATTATGAAGGTGCAAATGGATTAAAAACTGGTTATACTTCACAAGCACTATATAACCTATCTGCTAGTGCTACAAGAAACTCTACAACCTTTATATCAGTTGTGTTGAAAGCTCCAACTTCAGATATTAGATTAGAAGAAACTAAACAATTGCTAAATTATGCTTTTGCAAATTATGAAACTAAAAATATTTGTGATGCTGGAACTGTTATAGATAAAATCTCTATAAATAAAAATGTAAATAAAGAAACAGATGTAATAATAAAAACTGGTTTAACAAATTTAGTTGAAAAAGGAAGTAAAATTGAAACTGAAGAAAAAATAACATATAATGAAAATCTATGTGCACCAATTAACAAAGAACAAAGTATTGGTAAAATAGAATTAATTGATAAATCAACTGGGAATGTTCTTGGTAGTTGTGATTTAGTATTAAGTGAAGATTTAGAAAAATCGAATTTTATTGATTACTTAAAAAAAGTATTTAAGCTATATGTAATGTCAAAATAATATACAAAGCAAAATTATTTTAACAAGGTTTTATTATTATATTACATATTATATTAATATTCTTAATAACAAAAGTAGCGATTTTTTCTCGCTACTTTTGTTATTATTTTGAAGTTTTTAACAAACTTTTTTAATTTAACTAGTATTTGATGCTATTTATCTTGATTTAAAAGCTTTTATTCTAATTTTTTTCTAAACCAATGTACTATAGATCCTTTTTTTATAGGTGCATAAACAATCATACTATTAGAATCAATAAGTTCATGCGCTTTTATACTTTTTTTACTTTCAAAAAATCTTAGTTTAATATTATTCATATAAATGTATGACTCTTTAAAATCTTTGTTCTCATGGCAATTTTCTTCATTTTTATAATAGTCTTTATGAGTTGATATACAAGAGACTTTATCCTTTCTAAACTCCATATTCTTTTTATATAACTCTTTAACAGCCGTTTTGGGCATACTGCATATTCTATCTTGGCAAAAGAAGTAAGTGTAATCAAAGTATTGACAAATCAGCTTTTTAATAACATCTTCCTCAACTTGATTTTGTGAAAAGCCAAGGCTATACATTCCTGTAAAATTATCCGTAAAGTCTACATTAGCCAATTGCATTCCAAATAAACAAAAACCAAATATAGGAAAACTTTGATTGTAATATAAATCATATATTTGCTTTAAAATTTCCTTTAAAGATATAATATAGACATCGCCCTGATACTTGACTAAACCTGTACTTTGACGATATACATTATCTTCATTAACAAATATCTTTTGATCATAAATGTATAAATCATCACTATTAAAAGTAGTATAATCAGATTCATCAAGCAAAAACTTTTCATTACATATGTTCCCATTTTCATTAACATATAACTTAAAATCATCGTTACTTAATACTTTATCGCTAAAATTGTCTAAAACTATATCATAAATTTCATGCTGTCTAGCAATAGTTATATTTTTATGAACTTTATATGCATCAGTTTTAATGTCAAATATATTCCCTGTTCTTCCAAACAAATAACTTTGACGCCCGTTATCTTCTTCATATAAAACTTGATCAAGATTATTTACAAGATTATTAATTAAGAAGTTTACACCTATTACAGTTCGTAGGCCAAAAATACTAATAGTCGAATCAAAAGCCACTTGCTGACATTCTTTTTTATTACCAATTATAAACTTTGCATTAATAGTATAATCATAAGGAACTGTTGTAAAAAACATATCATTGATATATATATCAACATAATCTCTTTCTTTATTAACATGTCCTTTTTCAGGTATAAACTCTAACTTTGCATTAAGTGTATTTTTTTCTTTTTTAACCATATTAACATCTAAGAATTTTGTTAGACATTCTTTATACATTTCAAAGAAATTACTCTTATATGATGGATACAAAACTATGTTAGCCTTTTTAAAACACTCATATATTGCACCCATTATATCTATATTAATATCTCTAGATAATATATTAAAGCATCCATAATCAGTTACTACAAAAATATCTATTTTCTTTTCAGTAAATATAACTATGTCTGAATCTTTATCTAATTTTAACGGTGCTGTTTTATGAGCAACAAATATCTCGAATTTGCCATTTAAAACGCTATCTTCTGCTTTATAGTTAAATATATTTAAACTTTCAACATAATAACAATTACTACTATTATTTTCACAATATATACTACTAAACATTTTTGAAAAGTTAATATTTCCAAGCCTCTTTAATTTAGTATATACTATATATACATTATCCCTTTGCATAATGCCCATGTTTCCGTTTAATACTATATTTTTCTTGAGATTTTCTAAGGCCTCATCCTTTCCATGCATAGCTTCATCAATGCGCCGTCTAAACAATTCCATTTTCTTTGTCATAACGTAAACCTCCATTTTTAATAAAATTTGAATATATAATTAATTTGTACGTTAAGTATAACATAATACATTACAAAAGTCAAATAATACATTAAGTTTTTTAGTAAAGCTTTAACATATCATATTACATAAGAGCTAATACTATTTAGCAAATACTATTTTTAAATAATAGAATTAATATCAACTCTTATATATTTATCAATCTCTATTGTCCCATCAAATATTTTTTCAAAATCATTTGTTATAATTAGTTGTTCTTTTTTGCATTTTGAAAGTTTCTTTATTCTAAACTCAAGCTTTGATGCCAAGGCCCTATTTTCTGTACTCCATATGCACTCTAAATGAACTACAGTATGTAAATGAGTATATTTTGCACCTTTTCCTTGTTTTTCTAAGTGCTCTCTTATCCTTCTTATTATATCTGTAGTAATACCTGTATAAATAGAGTTATCTTTACATCTTATCATATATACATAATACATAACACACCTCGTGACATACTCCCACCGTTTATGTTTCACATAGAGGTGGGGACTTCTCGCTAAGTATGATTAAATTTTACATTCTTTGTAACAAGTATTGTATTCCACCATTTGCTGAAGCTGTAAGTGCAAGTACAATCACACCTGCTGTAAGTACTCCTAAAACTAATGGTGGTATAGCTTTCTTAGGTGATAAATCTAAAAAATTAGCAATTAATGAACCTACCCATGCACCAGTTCCAGGTATTGGAATAGCAACAAATAAAAACAATCCTAAAGCAGTAAAGTTCTGCAATTTCTCGCTTTCCTCGATTTTTTTTGTAGCTTTATTCGTTGCCCAATCAATGATAACTTTAAATGGTTTCCATCTTCCAAAGAAATCGAATAACGGTCTTATATATTTTACAATAAAATATATTGGAATTATATTTCCTATAAAGCTTAATATAAACGCCTCAATATATGATAAATGAAAAAATCCCACAGCAATTGGAATTGCACCTCTTAACTCTATAATTGGCACCATACCAATTATTGCCGTAGCAATATACTTAAATACTATACTATTAAACATAATTAACTCCTTTAATAATTGTAATTATAATTATAATATAGAATAGTAAAAAAATCAATATGTTATTGACATAGAGAGATGCAA
>CAYSKD010000035.1:0-8450 GCA_964431665.1 uncultured Clostridium sp. | reverse complement strand
TTATCAAGGGCAAAGATTATAAAAGAATACCTAAAATTCCAACTATTGATAACATTTTATATGAAATTGAAAATACAAATTCTGCAAAAATTGTTATAAAAGAAATTTGGGAAATTGCTCATAAAACAGTATCAAGAATGTCAGATGATCATTGGCTTTTTACGGAACCAATTGCACATCGGGGAATATATGATGCAAGAATACCAGAGAATTCAATTGATTCGTTTAAAGCGTGTGTAAATGCTAACGTAAACATTGAAGCTGATTTTGTATGGCATAAAGATGTATATTTTAAAGATGTCTTAAAGACAACTTTTTATACGCTATCTTATCCTTATCAGTTTAGTTTTTCATATTTATTTAAAGTTATAAAAAAGTTTTTATCGGGTAGTGGTACTATACGGTGTTATCATAGTGATAAAGGTAGTAATGTCCTTGGACAACCAGCTTCAAGTGCTACTAAAATTCCAATTGAGGAAGCACTAACTTTAGATGAATTTTTAAATGTTGTAGACTCGAAAGTTAAAGTAGTTTTTGACATTAAGTCTATAATGATTAAAAAAAAGTTTTTAAAGGAATTAAGTGAAAAATTAAAAGAGCAGACTGATTTAGTTTACGTAGTCCAATCTTTTAATCCATTAGTTCTTAAATATTTTAAAAAGCATTTTTATGATGCTATGTTAGGTCAAGTAGGTCATAGTTTAAATGGTTTAAAGAATAAAATTAGAAATCCATTGCTTATAGTTGAAAATATTGTACTATTCTTCTGGGATGCAGACTATATATTGTATGATATTGATAAGTATATTCATATATTTACACGTCTTAACCAAATAATTGGTAAGCATATAATTGGATATGCTCCTAAATCATATGATGAATTAAAACTTTATGAAAATATTTTTGTAAACTTTGTATGTGAGGATTTTATAAATAAAGAAGCTTGGGGAACGTATCTAGAAAAAAGGTATAATCGAAAATTTAATTGAGGATGTAGATATTTTTACATCCTTTTTTCTATCTAAAATTAAAGAAAATAAATTTAGATATTAATGTTTAATATTATGTGCTAAATATCATTTTTTATAAATTACACAAAATTACATAAAATTACTTGATATATTTAACTTTTTAATGTATAATAATGATGTATATGTAGAAATGTATATTTTTAAAATACATTTTACATAATATCTTGAAATGAATTCTAACATTAAAAATATATTTAATATTATTAATTTACCATAATATATGGTGTTGGACATTGAAAATTGAATATAAGGAGGGTAATGTATGTTATTTACAGTAATTGCTGCTGTTGTTGCCTTTGCCATAGGTTCTGTTGCATTTTTCTATATTGGCATTAATTATAGAAAAAAAGTAGCAGAGTCTACAGTAATGTCAGCTGAACAGCAAGCACAAAAAATCATAGATGATAGTAAAAAAGATGCAGAAAGAGTAAAAAAAGAAGCAGTTTTGCAAGCAAAAGATGAAATGATTAAGAAAAAAGATGAATTTGAAAGGGAAGCTAAGCTTAGAAAAAAAGAATTACAAGATATTGAAAATCGAATTAATCAAAGACAGGATTTGGTTGATAAGAGAGCGTCTTTAATCGAAGAAAAAGAAAATAATATCATAAAGAAGAATGATGAATTGTTGCAAAAAGAAAAATTTTTAGAAAATGCTAGACAAAGAGAGTTAGAAGAATTAAGTAAAATATCCAAAATGTCAATTGATGATGCTAAGGCACTTATGATGAGTAAACTTGAAGATGATATGAAGATTGAAATGGCAACATATATTAAGCAAGAACAAGAAAAAGCTAAAGCAGAAGTTGATAAAAAAGCAAAAAGTATATTGGTTGGAGCTATACAAAAGTGTGCTACAGATCATACGTCAGAAGCTACTATTACAACAGTATCTTTACCAAACGATGAATTAAAAGGTAGAATAATAGGAAGAGAAGGACGAAACATTAGAACAATTGAAACACTTACAGGGATTGATTTAATTATAGATGATACTCCTGATGTTATTGTACTTTCAAGTTTTGACCCAATTAGACGTGAAGTTGCAAGAATTGCTCTTGAAAGGCTTATTGCAGATGGAAGAATACATCCAGGAAAAATTGAGGAGATGATTGAAAAAGCTAAAGTTGAAGTAGAAAACACTATTAAAGATGAAGGTGAAAGAGCATTATATGAAACTGGTGTTATAAACGTTCATCCAGACCTTATAAATTTACTTGGTAAACTTAGATATAGAACAAGTTATGGTCAAAATGTTTTAAATCATTCTATAGAAGTAGCTAATATTGCCGGTATTTTAGCTGTTGAGTTGGGTCTTGATCCTACAATAGCAAAAAGAGCTGGTCTTTTACATGATATTGGTAAATCTTTTGATCATGATGTAGAAGGCACACACGTATCTCTTGGTATTGATTTGTTAAAGAAGTACAAAGAGAAAGATGAAGTTATTTGGGGAATGGAAGCTCACCATGGTGATACTGAGCCAAAAACTATAGAAGCTGTTTTAGTACAAACTGCAGACATTGTTTCAGCATCTCGCCCTGGGGCAAGAAAAGAAACAGTTAGTACATATATTAAAAGGCTTCAAAAGCTTGAAGAAGTATGTAATTCATATGAAGGCGTAGATAAATCTTATGCTATACAAGCAGGCCGTGAAGTAAGAATTATAGTAAAACCAGAACAGGTCGATGATGCCTCTATGGTACTTATGGCAAGAAATGTTGCTAAACAAATCGAAAATGAAATGGTATATCCAGGTCAAATTAAAGTTAATGTAATACGTGAAACTAGAGCTATAGAGCTTGCAAAATAATTTAAAGTCAGATTTAATGTCTGGCTTTTTTTAGTATCTACTTTTAAATTTTACATAAAATTGTAAAAAATATAATGACAAGTTTAGCTATTTATGCTATAATATTAATATATTAATACTTAAACCTAATTAATATTTTAAGGAGGAGTTAGAGCATGGAGACCATAATTTTGTTATTGATATATGGATTTTCTTT
Source organism: uncultured Clostridium sp. (assembly GCA_964431665.1). GTDB lineage: Bacteria > Bacillota > Clostridia > TANB77 > CAG-465 > CAG-465. The sequence continues at coordinate 5,413 of CAYSKD010000035.1, read as the reverse complement.
GTACATTGTTTTTAAAATTATAAAGTTTAAAATAGAAATCTTCTTTGATATTCTTATATTTCTATTTATTATTTCTTTATTATCTAGATGCAGTATGTAATATATTTATATTATAATGAGAAGGGGTAAATGTTTATGTTCTTTTACAATTTATTTGATTAATATTGTAGAAGAACTTTTTTTGCTTTAATTTAATAATATAAAAACACAATACAATATATTATTTTTTATAACTTCCATTATATTTATATTATTTTTATAATTTTCTTTTTTATTCATTTCTATTCTCATACCTAAATTATATCATAGGGGAACTTTTTATAAAATAATCACATGGTATATTCAGAAATATTGATTTGCATATTAATTTATTGTATAATACATATATAGAGGTAAAGATATGATAGCAAAAGTCTTAATAAATACAACAGTAAAAAGTTTAAATAAAGTATATGATTATAATATACCAGAAGAATTAGAAAGTAAAGTATCTCTTGGAAAGCGAGTCGAAGTAAACTTTGGCGTTTCAAGAAAAGATAATGAAGAGGGCATAATAGTTAAGGTTATATCTAACGAAGATTATTTAAAAGAAAATAAAGAGTATAAGTTAAAAAATATTATAAATGTATTAGATGATATTTCATATATTGATGAAAAAAGATTAAAACTTGCAAAATATATTTCTCATATTTATTTTTGCAATGTTTATGATGCATTAAAACTTATGTTACCACCTGGTACTACTTCTAAAAATAGTAATAAAAATTTAAATACAAAGCAAGACACAAGAGTAAAGCTAGCAAAATCGATAGATGAAATAAATTATGATATAGAAAATGAGAAAATTACAAGTGCTAAACATATTAGACTTCTAAGATTTTTGATGGACAATGAATTTGTAGTCATAAATGATATAATTGATGGTCTATCAATCTCAAAAGCCGTTATAAATACAGTAAAAAAGAATGGTTACATTATATTAGAAAAATTTACACCACAAGTTGATATGTTAGAGACTATGAAAGTTGAGCCAAGCAAAAAGAAGGTACCCACTAAAGAGCAAGAACAAGCAATAAAAAATATATTGTACCATGTTTATGAAGAGGAATATAGTCAATGTCTATTATTTGGTGTTACAGGAAGTGGAAAGACAGAAGTATACTTGCAAGTATTAGAAGAGGTATTAAAACAAGGAAGAAAGGCTATAGTACTAGTCCCTGAAATTTCTTTAACATATCAAACAGTAAGTAGATTTTTGTCACGATTTGGAAATAATGTAGCTATTCTTCATAGTCGTATGAGTGTTTCAAAAAGAAAAGAAGAATATAAAAGGATAAAAGAAGGCAAAGTAGATATAGTTGTAGGTGCAAGATCCGCTATTTTTGCTCCTATTGAAAATCTTGGAATGGTAATAGTAGACGAAGAACACGATAGTAGTTATTATTCAAATAGTACACCAAAATATTCAACTAAAGAAATAGCAGCGTATATTTGTAAAGAGCAAAACGCAGTTTTAGTTCTTGGTTCTGCAACTCCTGAAGTTTCAACTTATTACAAAGCAAAAAATAAATCAATTCACCTTATAACAATGACTAAAAGACCATTAAATGCAACACTTCCTGATGTACATATAGTTGATATGAAACAAGAAAGATTGCTTTCAAATACTTCTATATTAAGTAATAAATTAAAAGAAGAAATAGCATTAAATATTTCAAAAGGTGAACAGACATTATTATTTTTAAATAGAAGGGGGTATACATCATATCTTACATGTAAAGATTGTTCACATATATTTAAATGTCCAAATTGTGATGTTGCACTTACATATCATAAATCAAACGATCTATTAATGTGCCATTATTGCATGCATGTAGAAAAAAATATAACTGTTTGTAGTAAATGTGGTTCTTCAAATTTATCTTCTGGTAGTATTGGAACACAAAAGCTTGAAGAAGAATTAAAATCAATATATCCAAGTATTACTACTTTAAGAATGGACGCAGATAGTACGATTGCAAAAGATGCTCATCAAAAAATATTAGATAAGTTTAAAAATGAAAATATAAATGTATTAATAGGAACACAAATGATAAGTAAAGGCCATGATATTTCAAATATAACATTAGTTGGTGTATTAGGTGTAGACTCACTTATTGCAATAAATGATTGTATGGCATCTGAAAAAGCGTTTGCAAACATATCACAAGTATCTCGGAAGAGCTGGTAGATCAGAATTAAAAGGTAGAGTTATAATACAAACAAATGACCCTCAAAGCTATATATTACAAGCTGTACAAAAACATGACTATGTTTCATTTTATAACAAAGAAATAGAATTTAGAAAACAATTTGGCTTTCCACCATTTCTTGATATATTATTATTTGAATTTACATCTAAATTTTTTAATAATTTAAAGGAAGAAGTAAATAGAATGTATAATATACTTTTAAATGATAAAAGCGGACTATATAAAGTATTTTCTCCAAAATCACCATATGTACAAAAAATAAATAATAAATATAGAATGAATATATTGGTAAAAACTAAGCTGTCAAGTAAGCTGTATAATCTAATTTATGTAAAACTTAATGAATTTAGTAAATCAAGAAAAAAAGATGTAACATTATCTATTACTAAAAATCCAACTTTTATTGGATAATTTTATAATCTTTTTGAATAAATATTAAATTTTTGCAAATATTATTATTAAGATACACTAATTTACTGTGTATCAGATAAATCACTACATTATTTTTGTACTGATTTAATATATAACAATAACATATATAGAAATATTTATCTTTTCTATATATGTTATTTTTACTTGTATAAATGTGCAAAATAAAATTGTATGAAATTATTGAAAAAAGTTTTTGTTTATTATAAAATATTTTTGTAAAAAAGTAGGAGAGTGATATTTTGAAAATAACATTTTATGGCGCAGCAAAAACAGTAACAGGCTCTTGCCATATGGTTGAGGCTTGTAATAAAAGATTTTTAATCGATTGCGGAATGTTTCAAGGAAGATTAACTGATCAAATGTTAAATTATGAAGAATTTCCTTTTGATATTTCAACTATTGATTTTGTAATTTTAACACATGCACATATAGATCATAGTGGAAGAATACCAAAATTGTATAAAGAAGGATTTAATGGGGTAATTTATGCGACTGAAGCTACTATGGAGCTATGTAGTATTATGCTTGCAGATAGTGGGCATATACAAGAAAAAGAAATTGAATGGGTAAATAAAAAGAGATTAAGGGCTGGTAAAAAGCCAACAGAGCCTATGTATACAGCACAGGACGGAATTGATTCTATGAAATTATTTAAGGGAATATCATATGAACAAGAAGTTATAATAGATGATAACATATCATTTAAATTATACGATGCTGGACATATGCTTGGCTCAAGTATTGTAGAGTTAAATATTTCTGAAGATGGTAAAAAAGAAAAATTGGTCTTTTCTGGCGATTTAGGTAATATTAATATGCCTATTATAAAAGACCCTACATATATTGAAGGTGCTGACCACCTCGTAATAGAATCTACTTATGGTGATAGATTACACGGTCAAATGGAAGATCAATCGGGCAAATTTATACAAATATTATTAGATACAATAGAACGTGGTGGTAATGTTATAATACCATCATTTGCAGTAGGTAGAACCCAGGAAATGTTATATGAAATTAATAAATATGCAGCCATGAAGGGCCTAGGAGACAGAATAAATAAAATACCTGTATATGTTGATAGCCCTTTGGCGATTAATGCTACTAAAGTATTTCAATCAAATCCTGAGTATTACGATGATGATGCATTAAGATATTTATTAAAAGGCGATAATCCATTAGAATTTGAAAATTTACATTTTACTTCTACTGCGGAAGAATCAAAAGCTTTAAATGATGACCCTGTACCTAAAGTAATAATTTCTGCAAGTGGTATGTGTGAAGTTGGAAGAATAAAGCATCATCTAAAACATAATTTGTATAGACCAGAATGTACAGTTCTATTTGTAGGATATCAAGCTGAAGGTACTCTTGGCAAAAAAATACTTAGCGGAGAAAAGCTTGTAAAAATCTTCGGCGAAGAAATAGCAGTAAATGCTGAGATAAAATATTTGGATGCTTTTTCAGGACATGCCGATAGAGATGGCTTAATAACATGGATTGATAAAATGAATAATAAGCCAAAGAATATATTTATTGTACATGGAGAATATAGTGCACAACAAGCTTTTAAAAACTATATTAAAGAAAAGTTTGATATACCTTGTACAATACCTGGTTTTGAGGAAACATATTCACTTGATGGTACACTTATTGAAGATAATTTACCTACATATAAATCTACAAGATTTGATATATTAGAAATGTTATCTTTCTTAAAACAAGATGTAGATGATATGACAAATTCAGTAAAAGCAGAATTAAAACATAATATAGAAACTCAAGATTTAAATGATATTTTAGTAAAATTAAATAATGTTAAGGACTCTTTAGCTAGACTTAAAAACAAGAACTGAAAGTAATTATATAAAATAAGCTAAAATATAATTTAAAATAATTAATAAAAATAATTTAAGTATAAAAAAGGAAGCTCTTCTTGTAAATAGGGCTTCTTTTATTAATGATTTACATTTAGAACTATGGTTACTAATGTTTTGTTAATTTTTTATAGTACAAAACAAAATAGCAAATTTTTCTATATTATTTTAATTTTTATTGTAAAAATTAATTTTATAGAATATAATATAGAAAAGAAAGGGAAAAGGTAAAAAAGTAATGAAAGATATATATGTAAGAGACATTATACGAGAAGGCAAAGGGAAATTAATTTGTGGAAATGAAGATGAAATATGTATTAACTTTTCAAAGGATACAAGGACAATAGAAAAAGGAGATATCTATCTAGGAATTAAAGGAGAAAAAATAAATGGAAATATATTTTATGAAGAAGCATTAAGAAAAGGTGCAAAAGGTTGTATCTTACAAGACATAAAAATAAGTGAAGAAAAAATAAAAGAATATAATGGCAAATTTATTATTATCGTAAAAAATGTTGTAGAAACACTTCAAAAATTAGCAGCCTATAAAAGAAGCTTATATGATATACCTGTAATTGGCATAACAGGAAGTGTTGGAAAAACAAGTACAAAAGATATTATTGCAAGTGTATTATCACAAAAATATAATGTTTTAAAATCAGAAGGAAATTATAATAACCAAATAGGACTCCCTCTTAGTATATTAAGACTAAAAGATCATGATGCAATGGTATTAGAAATGGGAATGAGTTCGCTTGGTGAGATAAGGTTGTTAACTACAATTGCAAAACCTTCAACTGCAGTAATTACTATGATAGGAAGCTCTCATATAGGGAAATTAGGATCTAGAGA
>CAYSKD010000034.1:0-8510 GCA_964431665.1 uncultured Clostridium sp. | reverse complement strand
AGCTTAGCAACATATAAAATACTTGCTAAGCTATTTTGACTTATTTTATTTCTGTTCCTCCCCATTCAACAGCTACAAAGCCTGTTCTGTTAGGTGTTTCTAGTTGTTGTTCTTGAACATCAATAGAAGTTTCCAATCCCTTAAATGTCATTAACACTCTTATTATTGTATCTGGATTTGGATTTATTTCTAATGGCATATTTTCATTTATTTCATCTGTAATCGCAAATCTTATGTAATTATATTTATTAGACTCTAACTTTGGTAGCCAATAAACAATAAATTCTTCAGCCTCTCTTTCTGTCAATCCTAATACAGCAAGTTTTTCTTCTAAAAATGTAACTATATCTTCACTTTTTACCACAAATCCTTCATTTTCTACTTTAAATTCTATATTATTCTTACTTTCATAATATAAAGAATATAACTGTCTATTTGTATCCAAATCTTTTAGATTTCCATTAGATTGTGCTAGTACTTTCCATCCATCGTTATATTTAGGATATGAACAAGTTAAATTTTCATCTTTTAATAATTTTACAGACACTTCTGTATCTTCTGTTGGATATAAATACATTATAGGTTTATCATCCATAGGTATATCTGATGGATTATAAGAAGTATTATATTTTTTTAGATTATCAATTTGAGAACTTGTATAGCATTCTCTGTATTCAATCTCTGTTCCCACAGGTATATTAGTTGGAATTGCAATAAAATATCCACTTCCATCTGCCATTATGCCATTTATATCTTCATCACCATATATAATTATCTTATTATTGTCTTCTAGACAATCTATTAATTCCATTTTACACAAGCTAAAACCCATTGCATAACTTAATATAATATAATTGCAGTCACTATTTGAATAATAGGCTGTTATTTTATTTGTAATTACGGAATTTATTGAATTTATTGTATCTAAATATTTCGTGTATGAAACTACCTCTATAACATTATCAATTTCATTTTTTGTAGAAAAGCTGTCTTGATGATATTCTCCTTCCCAAGTGCTTTGTCTTAGTCTTTGATAATATATTTTACCGTCAATAGATACTTCTGTATAGTCTTGTGAATTTGTTGATTTAAGAACCTCATTGATTAAATTACTTTTATTATTATGCAATATTAAAAATACAATTATAGATGCAACAATCAATAATATAATAGCCAATAAAATTACTGCCTTTGAGCTTATTTTTTTTTGTTTCTTTTCCTCCAAGTTTATCACCCCCTTTGTCTTTAGCAAATTTTATAATCAAATAGTATAATATCATATTAAACATTTATTTTCAACATACTTAAATTTTTTTGCTTTGATAAATATTTGCAAATTTTCATATTTATTGTATTTTTCTTTTTTTTTTGATATAATAAAGTCGCGAATAATTATTTAGAAAGAAGAGGTACAATATGGCAATTACACCTATGATGCAAATGTATTTAGATACAAAAGAAAAATACAAAGACTGTATTTTATTTTATAGACTTGGTGATTTTTATGAGATGTTTTTCGATGACGCTATAACAGTAAGCCGTGAATTAGAATTAACTTTAACTGGAAAAGATTGTGGACTTGATGAGAGAGCGCCAATGTGTGGTATACCTCATCATGCAGTTAATACATATATACCTAAATTAGTTGAAAAGGGATATAAAGTAGCGGTATGTGAGCAATTAGAAGACCCTAAAGAGGCAAAAGGGATAGTAAAAAGAGATGTTGTAAAAATAGTAACTCCTGGTACAATTACAGAACTTACAATGCTTGATGAAAAGAAAAACAATTATATAGCATCTATTGTGCTTGATAAGCTAAATGCATCAATCGCTTTTTGCGACGTTTCAACAGGAGAATTTTTAGTTTCTACTCTAAATGGTGTTGATGTAAATATAAAAATATTAAATGAAATATCAAGAATAAATCCAGCAGAAATTGTAATAAGTGAAAAAAATAAGCAAAATACTGCTTTAATAAATGAAATACAAAAAGTATATAATATATATATTTCAGTATATAAAAACATAAACGATAACACAGTACTTGCTAATATTATTAACGCAAAAAATATTAAGCTTAACGATATACAATATAATGTTTCTAATTTGTTATTTAATTATGTTGAAGAAACACAAAAAACAAGTATAAATCAAATAAATAATATTAATATATATAATACACAAGAATATATGCAGCTAGACGTTTCAACAAGAAAAAATTTGGAAATTTTAGAATCAAATAGAGAAAAAACTAAAAAGGGAAGTTTGCTTTGGGTTTTAGACAATACAGTTACTGCTATGGGAGCAAGGAAGATAAGAAAATGGTTAGAAGCACCACTTCTAGATAAAGGCAATATAATAAAAAGACAAGATGCAGTTGAAATATTAGTTAATAATACTATTTTAAGAGATGATTTAGAAGAACAACTAAAAAATGTATATGATATAGAGCGACTTATTTCAAAAGTAGTAGCAACAAGTGCTAATGCTAGAGAGATGATTTCTCTAAAAAATTCATTTGAAAAATTGCCAAATATAAAAGATATATTAAAAGAAATTGTTAATATAACTAACAATACATATTTTAAAGAATTATATGATAATTTAGATAGTTTAGAAGATTTACGAAATTTAATAGAAGCATCTATTTTTGAAGATGCAGGAATTAATATTAAAGAGGGTTCAATTATAAAAACTGGATTTAATAGTGAAGTAGATGAATATAGAGAGGCTTCTACTCAAGGTCAAAACTGGTTAATGGAACTTGAAGCAAAAGAAAAACAAAGAACAGGAATAAATGGCAAATGGTTAAGAATTGGATACAATAGAGTATTTGGGTATTATATAGAGGTAACAAATTCATATAAAAATAAGGTACCTGAAGATAGATATATAAGAAAGCAAACTTTAGCAGGGGCAGAAAGATATATAACTGAAGAATTAAAAGAAATTGAAGATAAAATATTGGGAGCTAAAGATAAGCTTGTTGATATAGAATATAAATTATTTTGCCAAATAAGACAAACTGTAGCCAATGAAATTATAAGAGTACAAAAATGTGCAGATGTTGTATCAACACTTGATGTATTATGCTCATTTGCAAAGGTTGCAAGTAATAATAACTATGTAAAACCAAATATTATAGAAACTGGAGAAATAAAAATTGTAAATGGAAGGCATGCTGTTGTTGAAAAGGCATTGAAAAATGATGAGTTTATACCAAATGATGCATATTTAAATAATTCTACTGACAGACTATTAATAATAACTGGTCCTAATATGGCAGGTAAATCTACATATATGAGGCAAGTAGCACTAACAACGTATATGGCTCAAATTGGAAGCTTTGTCCCATGTGATAGTGCAGATATTTCAATTGTTGATAGAATATTTACAAGAATAGGAGCATCAGATGATTTGGCGATGGGACAATCTACATTTATGGTTGAAATGCAAGAATTATCAAATATATTAGATAATGCTACTAAAAATAGTTTAATAATACTTGATGAAATAGGTAGAGGTACATCAACTTATGATGGCCTTGCAATAGCATGGGCAACTGTTGAATATGTTGCTAATTTAGAAAAATTAGGAGCAAAAACCTTGTTTGCAACGCACTATCACGAGTTAATTGAACTTGAAAAAACAGTAGAAGGAGTTAAAAATTACTCTGTTGATGTAAAAGAAAAAGGCGATGAAGTAATATTCTTAAGAAAAATAACACCTGGAGGTGCTGATGAATCGTATGGAATATATGTTGCAAAACTTGCAGGTATTACAAAATCAGTTATAACTAGAGCCAAACAAATTTTAAAGGAACTAGAAAATACAGATTTGGCTAAAAAATCTATAAGAGAAAAACGTAAAAATATAACAACTGAAGAAATACAAGTTGATATGTTTAATTATAAAATGGCAGAAGTATCTAAAATACTAGAAAAAACAAATTTAGACGAATTAACACCTAAAGATGCTTTAGAAGTTTTGTATAAACTAAAAGAAAAATTAGATTAATATTGAGAGGTTAATATATGGGATCGTTATTAATGCACTTATGTGTAGCAAAAAAATTGCAGAAAAAATACAAATTTTCTGATAAGTTTATTATAGGAAATATAAAGCCAGATTTATTAAGATTAGCTGGTGACTCTAATGAGAAAACGCATTACTTAGAAGATGTTATAGAAAATTCTTCAGTAAAAAGTTTACCAAATGTTTTAAAATATGAACAGGATAATAAAGAAAAATTAAAAGATGAAATGGTTATTGGATATATTTCACATTTAGTTGAAGATAAAGTATGGTTTGATAAATATATTGGTAAATACGCAAGGAAGAACGCAAATGATATAACAAAAATTGACTACTTAGAATATGGTATTACAAAATCTGATAAGGAGTTTTCAAAAGATATACATAATGATTACAGTAATTTAAATAAATATTTGGCTGAAAAATATTTAATTGACGTTGACAAAATGAAAAATACATTAAAAGATATTTGTCCAAATAAAGAAATGAAAAATAAAATAGATAGTTATTTTGTCTTAAAAGATGCTGATATTCAAAAAGATAACACATTTATTACAACAGATGATGTAAATGTGTATATAGAAGATTCTTTTAAAAAAGCATGTATAGAGATAGATAAAATATTGAAGAAATAAATATATAAGAATAGGGGGACTTAAAATTGGGAAGCATTGTACTTTTAGATGAACATACAGTAAATAAAATAGCTGCAGGTGAAGTTGTAGATAGACCTGCATCCATTGTAAAAGAATTAATAGAAAATTCAATTGATGCAAAGGCTACAGCTATAACTATTGAGATTAAAAATGGTGGAATAAAGTATATAAAAATAGTAGATAATGGCGTTGGATTTGCTTCAGATGATGTAGAGTTAGCTTTTGAAAGGCATGCTACAAGTAAAATAAGAAAAGAAGAAGATTTATTAAAAATTACTTCAATGGGCTTTAGAGGTGAAGCTTTAGCATCTATTGCTGCTATTTCTAAAGTTACACTTCTTACAAAAAATGTAAATGAAGATACAGGAAGATGTGTTCAAGTAGAGGCAGGTAATATAATATCCAATAATATAGCGGCAGCAACTAATGGTACAAAAATAGAAGTTCGAGATGTATTTTATAATGTTCCAGCTAGATTTAAGTTCCTAAAAAAGGATTATACAGAGGCAGGATATATTGAAGATGTCGTTATAAGAACAGCACTTGCAAACCCAAGTATAAGTTTTAAATATATAAATAATTCAAAGACTATTATCCAAACTTCAGGAGTAGGTAATGTAAAAAATACAATATATGATATTTTTGGCAAAGACATATATAATAGTGTTATCTCTATTAATTATGAGCATAATGGAATTAGTGTAGAAGGAATGATTGGACTTCCAAATATTTCAAGGTCTACTAGAATGCATCAATTCACATTTATTAATTCTAGATATATAAAGGATAAAACAATTAGTAGCGCTATTGATAAAGCATGTGAGCAAAAATATGCTATTAATAAATTTGCATTTATTGTATTAAATATACATATTAATCCATCCCATATTGATGTAAATGTTCATCCGGCAAAATTAGAAGTAAAATTTGATGATGAATCTGCTATTTTTAATGCAATATATTATGCAATTCGTTCTACTTTAGAAGAACATGACAGAAATACTAGTCCATTTACTAACATAAAGAAAGTGGAAAATGAGGATAACATAGAAAGAATTTCAAAAGATTTAGTAAATAATGGTGTATTAAAAAACGAAACACTACTACATACAAAAAAATATGATTTTGGAGAAATTGGTAACGTATCTAATAATATAAATAATGAAAATAATAATGTTAGTAATAAAAATGAAAGTATAGATTATTTAAAAAATAATGCTAATAAAAGTAATGTTGATGAGATAAATAATAAAGTAAAACAAGAAAAACAAGAAAATCAGGAATATAAAATAGATACTAATACAAATAATGAAAATAGCACCTTAAATATAAATGAGGAAAAAAGTAATGAATATGTACCTGTTATACAAGAGGAAATTAAGGATAATACTCATGAGGGACTTGCATATAAATATGTTGGACAAGTATTTGATACATATATTATTATACAAATAAACGAAAAAATGTATATAATAGACCAACATGCAGCACACGAGAGGTTATTATATGAGCAAATAAAAAGCGCATACTATAGCAAAGAAAAACAAACACAAATGTTACTTATTCCAATACTAGTAGAATTAGTTTCAAAAGAATTGCAATTAGTAAAAGAAAATTTTGAGATGTTTGAAAAAGCTGGATTTATATTAGAAGAGTTCGGAGAAAATGCAATAAAGATATCTGGAGTGCCAAATATTGGTTATGATATAGATTATAAATCAATGTTTAAAGATATAATAGATGAATTACTTGGAGCAAGTAAAACTCAAAATTCAGAAAAAGAATTCAGATTTTTGGCAACTCTTGCTTGTAAAGCAGCTGTTAAAGGAAAGATGAAACTTGATGAAAAAGAACAAATTGCTTTAATTGATGAAATGGTAAAACTAGACAATCCATTTACTTGTCCACATGGTAGACCAACTGCATATGAAATATCAAAATATGAAATCGAAAGAAGATTTTTAAGGAAATAGAAAAGATTGGAAGGTATTATGAAAAATATAATTCATGCTGTTAGAGGAGTTTTAATAGAAAATAATAAAATTTTATGTATAAAAAATAAAATAGACAGAGTTGGATATTATGATTTACCAGGTGGGAAAATAGAAGAAAGTGAAACATCATATAAGACATGTATACGTGAGTTTATTGAAGAAACTGGTATAACTGTAACAAAAGCTATTAAAAAAGGAATAATAGTACTTAACACAAAAGACTCTATTATTAATCTAGAAATGTTTGATATAAAAGAATATAAAGGTAAAATTATAGAAGATTTAGAAGAAAATTATTGTATGTGGATGGATATTAATGAGTATCTATCACAAGAAAAATTATTTGCTAATTCTATTATACTTGATAACTTTTTCTATAAAGTATTTAAAAGTGATAGAGAATTTGAGATTGATATTGAAATTGATGAGTTAGAAGAAATACAAAGATTAAATTTTAAATATAGATAGGATATGTATGTATGGATAAAAATAACAAAAATACCGTTATATGTATAGTTGGTCCAACAGCTTCTGGAAAGACTAGTTTAGGGATAGAACTTGCAAAAAAAATTAATGGAGAGATTATTTCTGCCGATTCAATGCAGATATATAAAGATTTAGATATTGCAACTGCTAAGGTTACTGACAAAGAAGCACAAGGAATAAAACATCACTTAATTAATATATGTGATGTTAATGAAAAATTTAGTGTAGCAGATTTTAAAAAAATGTGTTATGGTAAAATTAATGAAATACTAAAAAAAAGAAAAACTCCAATAATAGTTGGTGGAACGGGCTTGTATATAAATGCTGTAGTACTTGATATGAAGTTTACAAAGGAAAAAATAGATACTAAATATAGAGATAAGCTATATAAACTTGCTAAAGAAAATTCTAATATGTATGTATATAATATGTTGCAAGAAATAGATGAACAGGCAGCTAAAGAAATTCATCCAAATAATTTAAAAAGAGTGATACGTGCTTTAGAAATAGCAAATCAAGCTAATAAATTAAAATCTGAGCATATAGTTGAAGAGCAAGAAAGAATAAAAGAGTTAAAAAGTAATAGTAAATATAATTTTCTTGTCTTTTATATTGATATAAATAGAGAAGAATTATATAATAGAATAAACAATAGAGTAGATGCTATGATAAATAATGGTCTTGTTGAAGAGGCAAGAAAAGTGTATAATATGCACTTACCAAATGATGCAACTTGTATGCAAGCAATAGGATATAAAGAATTTTTTGGATATTTTGAAGGAAAAATAAATTTAGAAGAAGCTATTGAAAAGTTAAAAATTGAAACTAGAAAATATGCAAAAAGACAGGAAACTTGGTTTAGAAATAAACTTGATGTTATAAAACTAAATGGAAGCAAAGATAAAAACAAACTACTTGATGATATTATAAGCTATATATAAATTTTATTAGGTGATATATATGAAGAACAAAGGTAAGAAGAATAAACATGTTTTTAAAGATAACCTACCAACTGTAATTATAGGTAGTTTAACTGTTTTGATTGTTATAATTGTCATTATATATAACAATATAAATACTAAAAAAATATACACGGTATTAAATGGGTATGTAGAGAAAATATCAGATGTTACTTTGTATGTTTTAAAAAGTGAAGAGGTTATTAATATAGATAATAATATGGTGGCTGTACCTATTGTTGAACAGGATAAGAGAGTAGCAAAAGATGAAATTATTGCTATATATAAAAATAGTGAATATGATAAGTATTTAGAGCAAGTTGATTCTTTAGATAAAGAAATTCAAACTCTAATTGCTGATCTTCCAGCTACTTATTCTA
>CAYSKD010000033.1:0-8513 GCA_964431665.1 uncultured Clostridium sp. | reverse complement strand
TTCTTATTGCTTTAGCAACTGCTTCTACAGCTTCATTTTGACCTATCACTCTTTCATGTAAAGATTTTTCTAAGTTTTTAAGTTTTTCATTTTCATCTTGAGTCAATTTCTTTACTGGTATTCTAGTCCAACTAGCAATTACTTCTGCAATATCCTCCTCATTTAAAGTTATAACTGCTTTACTATTTTTACTTTCCCATTTTTTCTTTTCCTTTTCTAACTTTTCTTCTAATTCATGTTGTGTATCTCTTAATTTAGCAGCTTTTTCAAAATCTTGTGTATGCACAGCATCATCTTTTTCTTTTATAATCTTTTCTAGTTTTTCTTCTATTTGTTTTATTGCATCTGGCTGAGTATATGCCTTCATTCTTACTTTTGATGCTGCTTCATCTATTAAGTCTATAGCTTTATCTGGCAAAAACCTATCATTAATATACCTTATAGAAAGTTCAACTGCTGATTTTATTGCCTCTTCAGTTATTTTAACATTATGATGTGCCTCATACTTATCTCTAATTCCCTCTAATATCTTTATAGTATCATCTGAACTAGGCTCTGAAACAGTAACAGGACTAAACCTTCTTTCTAGGGCACTATCCTTTTCTATATATTTTCTATATTCATTTAAAGTAGTTGCCCCAATAATTTGTACCTCACCACGTGAAAGCATTGGCTTTAATATATTAGCTGCATCCATTGCGCCCTCTGCAGCACCAGCTCCAACTATAGTATGCATTTCATCAATAAATAAAATTACATTTTGACACTTAGCCATCTCTTGCAAAGATTTCTTTAATCTTTCCTCAAAGTCACCCCTATATTTTGCACCTGCTATCATTGATGACATATCAAGAGATACTACCCTTTTATTTTTTAATATTTCAGGCACTTTGGAATCTATTATCATTTGAGCTAACCCTTCTACAACTGCAGTTTTTCCTACACCAGGCTCACCAATTAATACTGGATTATTTTTAGTCCTTCTACTTAATATTTCTATTATTCTTTGTATTTCTAAATCCCTACCAATAACAGGATCTAACTTTTTCTCTTTTGCAAGTGCAGTTAAGTCCTTTCCATATTGATTTAATGTAGGAGTGTTATTTGATTGGTTATTTTTATTATTTTCATTATCAAAATATGGATTTATTGGAGATTCTTCGCTTAAAATACGAAGTAAATCAGTAAAAATTTTTTGTGGATCTATATCTGCATCTATTAATATTCTAACTGCGACACTATCAATTTCTCGCATAAGTGAAAGCAATATATGTTCAGTACCAACATAATTTTGACCCATTCTCTTAGATTCTTTTGTGCTGTTTTCTATAATTCTTTTAGCTCTTGGAGTAAATTCTACCTCCTCTTCTAAAGTATTCATAACACCATCGATTTTTAATATTTCTTGTTCTACATATTCAGAAGTTAAGCCTTGATTTGAAAGTATTTTGCATGCTAATCCCTCTCCTTCATTAATTAGCCCATATAATATATGTTCTGTGCCTATAAATGCATAGTTATGAGACAATGCAAATTCTTTAGCTATTTCTAAAACACGTGCTGCTCTTCCTGTAAATTCATACATATTATTTCAACTCCTCTCTTATATACTTTGCTCTTTCTATATTTTCTTCTTGTTTTGATAAATCTTCTTTTAATATAGTCTTTAAAGTATTTGTTCTTATATCTGTTATAACAGACTGAACCTTTTTAAGTTCTATATTATCTATTATTTTACATGAAACTCCAAGTCTTAAATTAAGTAATAATTTCAAAGCCTCTTCTTCAGTTAAAATTCTTGCGTTTTTTAATATTCCATACGCTCTATATATATCATCCTCAAATTTTATATTATCATTCTTTAAAATTTCTCTTGCTTTTCTTTCTTGCTCAATTATGGAGGTAACTATTGCCTTTATTCCAGATATTATATCCTTATCACTCATACCTAAAGTCTTTTGATTTGATATTTGATACATATATCCATCTCCACTAGTATTTTCTCCATATAGTCCCCTAACTGATACACCAATACTAGCTGCTTGATCCAAAAGTTTATTTAATAAACCTATTCTTGCTAAAGCTGGCAAATGAAGTAAAACTGATACTCTCATACCACTACCTACATTTGTTGGGCAGGCTGTTATATAACCATACTTTTCATTTTTAGCAAATTCTATTTTTGACTCTATATAATTTGTAAATTCTTGTAACTTTTTATAACATTTGTCAACATTAAAGCCTGCCTCAAATGCTTGTATTCTCATATGGTCTTCCTCGTTTATCATAGTAACTAATGAGCTATCATCATTAGTTATAATTGCTCCTGCACTCTCGCTAAAGAATTCTTTTGATATTATATGTTTTTCTACTAAACTTAACTTAGTTGTTTCATCAATATCTGCCATTTTTAATACTTTATATTCTGTATTATTTAATTTCCCTTCTAGTAATTTTATAATTTCTCTTTTTTGGTCCGCTGTTAAAATATTAGGGAAAAAATATCCCTTTATACTTCTTGCAAATCTAATTCTTGACGATACTACTACATCAGAGTCTTTTGATACATCACTAAACCACATAAAAGCACCTACTTTCCTTCTAACTCTTTTATTCTATCTCTTATAACAGCAGCTTCTTCATATTTTTCTTCTTCAATTAATTTCTGTATTTTTTCCTTTAATTCTTCTATTTCTAAATTCTTGTTTTCTTTACTGCTTATATCACTTTTTTTATTTATTTTTATATGTCTATTTTTACCATGAAGTTTTAAAAATAATTCATCTAAAGTATCCTCAAAAGTCTCATAACATTTCTCACAGCCAAACATACCTGTTTTTGCATAATCATCTAATGTATATCCACAATTTTTACACATAAGTCTATCTTCTTGTTCTATAAAATCTGGAATAGATATAAACATAGGTGAAAAAACGTTTGTAAAGTTTATAAATCCCATGTTTTTAGCACAATTGGAACACAAATATATTTCTTGTTTACTTCCATTAATATTCTCCTTATATCTTACTGTTGCTTCTTTTTTACCACAACTTTGGCATTTCATAAAATCACTCCTTTATTTAATAATATGCATTTATAATAAATTAATCATTAAACATTTAAAGATATCAGCTCTAACATAATCTCTATTAATTTTATCAACCTTAGCTAAACTTCTATCTGATACTGCTATTCTTATTAACTTAGCTGTTTTTTCATCTAATATATTATAACTTATAAATTCATTTAAGTAAACGTCTACGACACTTTGTGACAATTTATCTCCAATTTTGTCAATAATTTCAGATATATTTTCATCTTTAGACAAATCTCTTTTTATAATTCTAATATATCCTCCTCCACCTCTTCTACTTTCTACGTAAAATCCTAACTCTGGTATAAATCTTGTTGATATAACATAATTTATTTGAGATGGAACGCAGTTAAATTTATTAGCTAAATCATTCCTATTTAACTCTACCATATCCTCATCATTAATAATACTTTTTATATACTCTTCAATTATATCTGATAATTTCATATCATCACCTTTTTAACTTTGACTTTCTTTGACTATTATACACCACTATTTTTCTTTTGTCAATATTAAGATTGAATTTTTTTTAAATTTGACAATTTACATAAAAAGTGGTATAATAATAGTATAAATAAAAAATTTTTTTGGAGGTATATATAATTATGAAACGGACAATCAAAATAACAACTTTCTTTGGATGCATGGTTTGCTTAATGTTGATCGCATTAAAAATATGTTCAACGGCTTTAATGCCTTTGGAGATGGAATCTGCTAAGCTTGACAGCTTATATTATGCAGACATTGAAAATGCAATTTCTAGCAATGGCAGTCCTCTTTTAAACCTTCCTAGTTGGGCAACAGATATTATATCTATAGCATCTTTTGTAGTATACATCGTCATAGCAATATTTACAATATCAATGTTTGCGGAAGGTATAAAAAGAGCAAGAAAAAGTTCCTCGAAGTAATATTCGGGGAACCCTTTTTAGCTTTTATGCCAATCTTCTATATCATCTGGACTTTCTTCTTCATTTTTTTGATTATCATTTACAGTTTGATTTTTTTGTGTATTTTTTAATGCTTTCTTTGGAATTTCTAATGACTTTTCAATAAAATTGTTTGCTTTTTCTACTACATCTGGAACTAAATCAATTAATTTATCAACTGGACTTGTTCCATTTAAAGTCATAAGCCTTGTATTTCCATCTTTTACTACTACAAATGCCATTGGAGAAATATGTACACCTGCCCCACTACCTCCTCCAAAAGGTAATTTTGCGTTTTCAGAGAATTTGTTTAACTTGTTAGTATTAAATTCACTACCACCAGCCGCAAACCCAAAACATACTTTAGAAACTGGAATAATTACAGTTCCATCTGGTGAAGTTATCATATCGCCAACTATGGTATTAACATCTACCATATTTTCAAGTGAAGTCATAGCTGTCATCATTAAATTTTCTATTGGATGTTGTTCTGCCATCTTTATTTACCACCTTTCTAAACTTAAAAATAGTTTTTATAATTACAATAATAGTATTAACAAGTTTTAAGTTAATTATGCAATCAGTTTTTAAATTTAAAATTTCATTTGATATAAATGTGGTATATTTAGTGTCTTTTAAATTAAATTTATTAACATTTTTAGCGATATACATATTAATAACAGCATTTAAAAATGATATTAAATATGCATTAAGTATAACATTCTTTAAGTTTATGCCAATATCAATATCTACTTTTTGAAAAGATAAAGCTTTATTTATTTTTTTTAAATCTTTTCTGTTTAATAAAGCTTCATCAAACTTTTTATAATTCATAGCATCAAGTATAAGTTTATATATTGTATCAAATATGACTTTTACAATTGTACTATTTTTTTGATATATTTTGCTGTCACTATCTGATTTTTGTTTTGTCTGTATTTTTATTCTTTTAACTTTTATAATTCTAAAAATATAAATGTCTATATAATTTAATATATTTATATTTTCATCACTATCTTCTTTATTAAAATTTGTTTTAATAATATATTTTAATTTTACTTTTAAAGGAATTATTATCACTAAAAATATTAATAATAATATTATACTAATAATATACAAAATCACATTATCACCTTTAAATAGTATTACCAGTTTTTTCTAATATAATCAATTTTTAATTATATCTTTAAATAAATATAACTAATAATTATGAGCTATTTTAATCATTTAAGTAAAATTTTAAACAAATTGTTTATTTGGAAATAAAACTAAGTAAAATATAATAAGTAGGAGCTTTAATCTATGAAAAATAAAAATACAGTTATATCAAAAGATGAAAACGAGCAATTAAATGAAAATTCAAAGTCTTTTGCAAATGGTCTTAACTTTTATAAATTGTTTTGGATTTTTTTTATAGCATGCTTTTTCGGGGTAATTGTTGAAACACTTTGGTGTGTTATAACAAACGGATATTTTGAAAGTAGAACTGCCTTAATACTCTTTCCATTAAATCCAATCTATGGCTTTGGGGCTGTTTTGATGACTCTATGTTTTGCAAAAAGGAAAGATATGAATCCTATATTACTATTTATATTATGTATGATAGTAGGTGGTGCTTTTGAATATTTTTGCAGTCTATTTCAAGAAATAATATTTGGCACAGTATCATGGTATTATGAAAAAGATGCGCTTGGAATTTCTCAAAGAACTAGTTTAATATATTCTATATATTGGGGAGTTTTAGGAATTGCTTGGGTTAATCTATTATACCCATTAGCTTCTAAAATAATAGAAAAAATCCCTAATGAAATAGGGAAAACTTTAACTTGCATAATATTTATACTTGTTATAATAGATATAATATTCACATCTTGTGCACTATTTAGACAAGAAGAAAGAAGAAATAATATACCTGCTACAAATTCTATACAAAAGTATTATGATAATAATTATAACGATGAAGTTTTAAAAAAAATATATCCGCATATGACTGTTGTAAGATAATTTTTAAAAAGATAAAAAAGAAAGTAAGGATTAACAACTGCCTACTTTCTTTTTTATTAATACTTTATTAAATATTTTATTCTTTATCATTTTATTCTTTATCTATTTTAAATATTCTCATCGCATTTAAAATGGTAAGTAACGCAACTCCTACATCAGCAAATATAGCAAAAAACATTGTCATTTTACCAACACTACTTAAAATTAAAAATATAACTTTTACAATAATTGCAAATGAAATATTTTCAGTAACAATTCTCCTTGTCTTTCTTGCAATTTTTATACTTTCAACTATTTTATCTAACTGTTCAGACATTAAAACTATATCTGATGTTTCTATTGCTATATCAGCGCCTTTTCCCATAGATATCGAAACATCGGCAACTGCTAATACTGGCGAATCATTAATTCCATCTCCAACAAAAGCTACTTTTTTATTCTTTTTTATATTTTTCTTAATTTCTTGAAGTTTATTTACTTTATCTATTGGTAAAAGAGATGAATATACCTTATCAATTTTTACTTCTTTAGATATATTAACTGCTATTTCTTCTGTATCTCCAGTTAACATTATAGCCTCTTTAATACCACATTTCTTTAAATTTCCTATTAGTTCTTTAGCACCACTTTTTAACTCATCAGATAATACTATATACCCTAAACATTCTTTATCAAGTGCAAGATAAACTGTAGTGCCTATTTCATTTTCTGTTTTTATTTTACTAACATCAACATCTTCTTTTTTTAGTAATTCCAAATTACCTACTAACACTTGTTTTTTTGATATTTCTGCTTTAATACCATATCCAGCTATTTCTTCATGCTTGATTGCTTTAACTTTTGTTTTATTGTTATAGTAATTTATAATTGACTTTGCTATATAATGATTAGAATATTTCTCACATTCTGCTATATATTCAATTATATCGTTGTCTGTTACATCTTCTTTTAATGATACAATCTTAGTAACTGTAAATATACCTTTTGTAAGCGTACCAGTTTTATCAAACACTATTTTATCTATATCATTTAAAGCGTCTAAATAATTACTTCCTTTAACTAATATTCCAGATTTTGAACATCTTCCTATTCCCACAAAAAAACTAAGTGGTACAGATATTACTAATGCACAAGGACAAGAAATAACTAAAAATGTAAAAGCCCTATTTAAAGCTTCACTAAAACTAATATTAAAAAAGAATGGCAATATTGCAATAATTAATGCAATAATAGTTACAATTGGCGTATATATTTTTGAAAACCTTGTTATAATATTTTCTGTATTTGACTTTTTATCACTAGCATTTTCTATTAAATCTATTATTTTTGAGACTGTAGAATCTTTAAACTCACTTGTTACTTTAATATTTATTACATTTGAAATATTTATAGTACCAGATAATATATTATCATTTTCTTTTACTGTTACAGGCTTACTTTCACCTGTTAGAGCTGTCGTATCAATACTAGTTTGACCTGATATAACTATACCATCAACCGGTACCCTCTCACCATTTTTTACTACGATAATATCCCCTATTTTTAAAGTACTAGGATCTACTTTTTTTATTTCTTTATCTACTAACAAATTAGCATATTTAGCTCTAATATCTAATACATTACTAATCTTTTTCTTTGAATTTTCTACGGCTTTATCTTGAAGGAACTCCCCTATTTTATATAATAAAATAACAAGTATAGCTTCTATATATTCTCCTAGTATAAAAGCACCAATTGTAGCAATAAACATAAGAAAGTTTTCATCGAACATATCTTTTTTAAATAATTTTTTAATTGCATTTAGACAAATTTCATATCCTATACATATATACCCTATAATATAAAACAGTAATTCAAATGTTTCTGATTTCTTACTCACAAAAAATGCTAAAATAGACAATATAACGCCAACAATTGTAAATATAATTTCTGCTTTACTATTTTCATCTTCAATAACATTTTCATGACAATATTTACAGCTCATATACTTTATTCCTCCTTTACATGCTCCATAACCACATTTAATATTTTTTCTATATGTTCATCATCTAAAGAATAATATACTACCTTACCTTCTTTTCTTGCTTTTATGAGTCTAGCACTTCTTAAAATTTTTAGTTGATGAGATACAGCTGATTGAGTCATGGAGATTTTATCTGCTATATGACACACACATAATTCACCATCCATTAAACTATATAATATACTAATTCTTGTTGGATCAGCAAATACTTTAAATGTATCAGATAATTCAAGTATTAATCCTAAGTCTTTTATTATATTATCATTTTGCAAATTACACTTATCTTTACTTTCCATATATTCAACTCCTTTATATATGAACATATGCTCACATGTTCATATATTATCACAAAAGAATATCTTTGTCAATAATATTTTTAGCATTTTAATTTCCTTAATTTTCCATATGCCTTAAATAAAAAGTTAAATGCCCAAAAATAATATATATATGGGCAGTTAAGTTT
>CAYSKD010000032.1:3818-8539 GCA_964431665.1 uncultured Clostridium sp. | reverse complement strand
ATATGTTATACTTGTTTTTGAATAAAAAGTAAAGTATTTAAGTATATAATTATAGGTGATATTATGTCGAAATATATATTAAATATTATATCTAGTTTTGGGTATTTAGGGATGTTTATATGTATGATTTTAGAGGCTGTTATTATTATAATACCAAGTGAGTTAATATTAGCAACTGGAGGTATATTAGTTTCAAAAGGTACTTTTTCATTCTTTGGAGCTTTTTTTACTGGTCTTGTAGGTAGTATTTTTTGTGCTGTTATAATATACCTTATGGGATATTTGGGTGGTAGACCTTTTATTGAAAAATATGGAAAATATTTTTTTATGAAGAAAGAGGATATAGAAAAATCTGAAAATTGGTTTAAAAAGTATGGAATGAAAGCAGCACTATTTGGTAGATGTCTTCCAATAATTAGGACATTTATATCTTTACCTATTGGTATGTCTAAACTAAATTTTATTAAATTTCTAATTTATACTACAATAGGAAGTATACCTTGGACATTAGCTTTTGTAAGTGCCGGTTTTTATTTGGGCGAAAATTGGACTATAGTATTAAAATATGTTGATATTTTAAAGATACCAATTATCATTATACTAGTTATATTCATATTACATCATATATTAAAGAGACTAGGCTATACTAAAAAAATAATTTTTTTTAAAGTAAAAGATTAAATATGTTATGAAAAAACAGCCATTAAATAAACGACTGTTTTTTGTTTTAGTTATGCGGCTTTAGAATAAATATTATATACTCGCTTACCAAATATACTTTCATGTAATTTTTTCTTTATTTCCATTATAAAAAGAGGGAGAATAGAAATTAATAATGTATACATCCATTGAGTTTTATCAAGAGGGACAACATCAAATATTTTTGCAATTGGTGGTATTATTATAACAGCAACTTGAAGTGAAAATCCTAATAAAAATGCACCTATTAGGTATTTGTTCTTAAATAATCCTATCTCAAATAGCGAAGAGTCATCACTTCTAATATTAAAACTATGTATTAATTCTAAAGTACTAAGAGCAATAAAAGCCATAGTTCTACCAACTTCAAGTGAGTATTTTGTTGTTCCTAAGTGAAAAGCAAAAAGTGTAAGCATACCAATCATTATACCTTCACTAAATATTTTTTTCCAAAGCCCATCTGCAAATAAACCTTTCCTAGGATTTTTAGGTCGTTTGTGCATTATATGTTTGTCAGCTTCTTCAAGACCTAGGCCTATTGCTGGAAAAGAGTCTGTAACTAAGTTAATCCAAAGTAAATGAATTGCAAGTAGGGGAGTATCTAGGCCTAAAAGTAGGCCGAAAAATATAGTTACAATTTCTCCTATATTTGTCGCAAGTAAAAAGTGAACGGCTTTTTTTATATTTTCATATATATGTCTTCCTTCTTTTACAGCCTCTACTATTGTTACAAAATTGTCATCTGTTAAAATCATGTCAGATGCATTTTTTGCAACATCAGTTCCATTTTGTCCCATAGCTATACCAATATCTGCATTTTTTAGTGCAGGTGCATCATTAACACCATCACCAGTCATTGCAACTATAGCACCAGTTGATTTAAATGCTTTAACTATTTTAACTTTATGTTCAGGTGATACTCTAGCAAATACAGAGTATTTCATAATATTTTTTTGAAATGTATTAGGATCCATATTGTCAAGCTCAACACCTGTTATTGCCAAATCATCCTTTGACATAATTCCAAGTTCACTAGCAATGGCTTTTGCAGTTAAAATATGATCGCCAGTTATCATAACAGTTTTTATTCCAGCTCTTTTACATGTCATAACAGCTTCTCTAACGCCTTGTCTTGGAGGATCCATCATTGCTATAAAGCCAACAAATGTAAGAGATTTTTCAACATTTTGACTATCTATTTTTTTAGGTAGAATATCTGTATCATAAAATGCGACTGCAAGAACTCTTAAAGCTTTTTTTGCCATTTCTTCATTTATTTCATATATTTCTTTTTCTTTATTTGTATTCATAAGATAACTACTACCATTTTGATAATAATTTAAACATTTCTTTATAAGGGCATCAGGAGCTCCTTTAGTAATTATTCTGTATTTACTATTTTGTAGTCTATGAATAGTAGTCATAAGTTTTCTAGAAGAATCAAAAGGAATTTCGTTAATACGACTCATCTTATTATACAAAGTTTTTTTATTAATACCAGCTTTTAGTGCTGCATTTATAATTGCAACTTCAGTAGGATCACCAATAACATTAGCAGTAGGACCATTATATTCAATTTCAGCATCATTACACATACTTGAAAGTTCTAAAATAAATTTATAATTAGGGTCTGTTAAGCTAAGCTTACCATTTGTATCTACAATCTCTATTACTTGCATTTTATTTTGTGTAAGCGTGCCTGTTTTATCTGAGCAAATAACAGAGCTACTACCAAGGGTTTCTACAGCTGGAAGTTTTCTAATAATTGCATTTTTCTTGGCCATTTTTGTTACTCCAATAGAAAGCATTATTGTAACAATTGCAGGTAATCCTTCTGGAATTGCAGCAACTGCTAAACCAACCGAGGTCATAAACATTTCAGTAAATGATATTTTTTTAATTATTCCAATTATAAATATTAAAAAACAGATAAATAAGCAGACTGTTCCAAGCTTTTTTCCTACATCAGCTAATTTTTTTTGAAGTGGAGTTTCCTTTGAAGTATCTTCAATTATCATTTTAGCTATTTTACCAACTTTAGTGTTCATACCAATATCAGTAACAATAGCTTCTGCATGCCCGTTAGTTATGATTGTTGTAGCAAATACCATATTTAACATATCGCCTACAGAAATATTTTCCTTTAATATGCAGCTATCATCTTTTGCAACTGGCACTGTTTCACCAGTTAGTGCTGATTCTTCGACTTTTAAGTTATATGCTTTTATAAGTCTAGCATCGGCTGGAACTAAATTACCAGCTTCAAGTATTAATATGTCTCCAGGAACAATGTCAATACTGTCTGTTGTTACAATTTTGCCATTTCTTTTTACTTTTGCAGTAGGGGATGAGAGTTTTTTTAAGGCTTCTAATGACTTCTCTGCTTTATTTTCTTGTATTAAGCCCATAACTGCATTAAATACGACTATTGCTACAATTATAATTGAATCCATATACTCATTAGTATTTTGTATATATGACATAGCAGCAGAAATTACAGCCGCTATAAGTAAAATAATTATCATAAAATCCTTGAATTGTTCAAAGAACCTTACAATAATATTTTTCTTTTTTGCTTCATCTAATTTGTTATCGCCATAAGTATGTTTTCTTTTTTCAACCTCTTGTTGACTTAAACCGTTTGAAATATCAGTATTTAACTTTTTTGTAACTTCTAAAATGGATTTTGTATACCACATATAATCACTCCTTTGTACAAGTTATATTTAATGTATATGTAAATATTTTCACTTTATGACATAGAAAAAATACAAGCACTAAAATATAGTACTTGTATCAAATATATTTAAATCTTTTTAGTTATAAACTTAGCAAATTGTTTGATTGAAGAAGGTTCTTTAGTTTTTTCTCTAAGTTTCATTTCTTCATCTGTAAAAGAGGCTAGCGTTTTATCATATCCATTGGGAATAAATATATACCAAAGATCGCTCCACTTTTCTTTTTTATCCCTACCGGATATTGAAGTAGATATTTTTCCAGGAGCTTTACTATAAAAATACTTAATATCATTTTTACCATCATAATATGCAAGGCATTCTGAGAAATGGCAATCTCTATTTTTTACGTTTTCCATCAATTTTATATATCCTTCTATACCAATTGTTTCTAATGAAAAATGTACAAATGCTTTTGGAAATCCATTTAGTGCATCTATAAAAAAACCACTATCAAGTGCAATACAAGGCCTTTTTACAATGCTATATGCTTGCATAACTTTAGATGTAGCAATTTTTGTAATATCATCGCTTCTTGGTTCATCAAGTTCATAGTTATAGATTTCTAATTTAATTGAAGTATCTTTAAAATGCTTCATGGCAGATGCAACTTTACCTTTATTTGTAGTTACAAAGGTTATAACATTTTCACTATTCATTAAAAATCGCTCCTTATTTTTTGATAATTTAATATTATCATTTTATAATTAACTTGTCAATCTTTTTTAAATATTTTATGTAAAAAATAAAATACCATAAATAAAACCTTAAATAAAAAAAGAAAGTATATTTACTTGACATAAAATCAAAATGGTGGTATAATGTATTTGGTAAGTTAAGAAAATAAATTTTATTAAAAATTTTATTAAATTTTTTGGAGGTTGATTTATTATGGCAAACATGAATGAAACAATGGCAGTTAAGTTGATGGATATCATGAAGCCTATGCACTTTTATAAGGAGGGATATACAGCAGACTTGTGTAAAAGACTGACAATTATGCCGGTAATTACATTAGAAAAATTTTTTGGATTAGGAGAAGAGTATGTGCCGTTTAATATGACAATAAGAAAACTCATATTAGATAAGTATGAAAAAGAGACTGGCTGTCCTCTTTATGATGAGACGGATCTTAACAGTTTCCCAGAATATCTTGTAAAGGCATTTGATGAAGATATTGTCATCTTGAAGTATGTAGAGGCGGTTGTTAGAGATTACCTTCTTCGCAATTGCAATGAAAGCAATATGGAGGAAATGAAACGGGTGAAATTCCTTCTTAGCAGCAAT
>CAYSKD010000032.1:0-3718 GCA_964431665.1 uncultured Clostridium sp. | reverse complement strand
TTTGATCCTGAAAAACTCATAGGCCAGCGTACAACAATTGAAGCAGCATGGAAGATACTTGATGCATAAAACTATATATAGCTAGGTGATTAATTTCATCTAGCTATTTTTCTTGAAAAAAATACATTTGTGTAATATAATATATACAATATATATAATAAAAAATAAGGAGATAATACATGAAAATAGAGGGCAAAGTTTCTACTATAATATTTAAGAATGAAGCAAATTCATGGACTGTTTTATTACTTAAAGTAGGAAAAGAGTATATAACTGCAGTTGGCGTTACAGATGATGAAATAGAAGTAGATGATGAAATAGAATTTGAGGGAGTAGAGGATATACATAAAATATATGGTAAACAATTCAAATTTTCTACATACAAAAAAGTATTACCTAAAACTAATGCAGCCCTTATTGACTATATTGCAAATAATGTTAAGGGTGTAGGTAAAAAAACAGCTAAAACAATAATTAATATGTTTGAAGAAAGTACTGTAGATGTTATACGATTTGAACCTAGCAAGTTAATAGGCATAAAAGGATTAAATGAAGAAAAAATTGATGCATTAAATACTTTTTTTAATGAGGAGTATGATAAATGGAATGCTATAGAATATTTAAGCCAATTTAACATATCAGTATTAGTTGCATCTAATATATATAAAGAGCTGAGGTCTGATACCATTAATATTGTAAATCAAAATCCATACAGTTTACTAAAATTTGTAAAATCTTTGGAATTTAAGTTTGTTGACGATATTGGTAAAAAATTAGGTGTAGACTTAAATAATGAAGATAGAATTGATTGTGGTATAATTTATGCTATAAACAAAATAACAGAGTTTGGACATACATGTATAGAATTAGATATACTTATAAAATACGCAAAAGATATATTAGAGGTGTCAAGTGAAGTTATTTCAAATGGTATAACTAGACTTACCTTAAAAAATAAATTGTATATACAAATAATTAATGAGGTTGAATATGTATTTAGAAGTAGTTATTATTTAGCTGAAAATACTATAGCAGAAAATGTAGTAAATAGAACTTTAAGTGATGTAAATAAAAAAGATTATTTAAATATTATTAATAAAGTAAGTAAAAAAAATAATATTGTATTATCTGATGAACAAATAAAAGCAATTTCTAATTGTCTTAATAGTAATATTTCTATCATAACTGGTGGTCCAGGTACTGGAAAGACAACAATTATAAAATGTATAATTGATATATTAGAAGATTTAAAAATTGAGTATGTACTTTGTGCTCCAACAGGGCGTGCTGCAAAAAGAATAAAAGAGACTACAAAAAAACAAGCTAAAACTCTACATAGATTATTAGAAATTGCAAAAGTAGATGATAGAGACTTGGATGCTTTGTATAGTGTTGAAGTAAAACAAATAGAAGCAGATGTTGTAATTGTAGATGAGGCTTCAATGATTGATTGTATTTTGATGAATAATTTATTTAAAGCTATGAAGCAAAGCACAAAAATAATATTAGTAGGAGATGTTGATCAGTTACCAAGTGTAGGACCTGGCAATGTATTAAAAGATATAATAAATAGTTGCGTTGTAAATGTGGTAGCATTAAAGAAGATATATAGACAAAGTGCTATGAGTGACATTATTGTTAATGCACATAGAGTAAATAATGGGGAGTATCCAAAATTTAAGACTAAAGATACAGATATGTTTTTTGTTAAATCTACAAGTATTGAGGACACCTTAAATCAGGTTTCTTCTTTGCTTTCATATAGACTTGAAAAGTTTGCAAAACTTGATGTATTAAAGGACTTGCAAGTTTTAACACCTATGAAGAAAACTCAACTTGGTACTATTGAGCTTAATTCTTTAATACAGGAAATCTTAAATCCAAAAGATAATAAAAAAAATGAAAAATCATTTAGCAACAAAATATTTAGAGAAGGCGACAAAGTAATGCAAATTATAAATAATTATGATAAGAAATTTTCTGTAAATGGTGAATTTTTTGACGGAGTATTTAATGGTGATATTGGTTATATAAAAAGTATTGATAATTTAAATCAAAAGCTTACTGTTATATTTGATGAAGAAAAATTTGTTGACTATGAATTCGATGAGCTAGAACAACTAGAACTTGCTTATGCTGTTACGATACATAAAAGTCAAGGTAGTGAATTTGATTATTGTATTTTACCTTTATATACTGGATATGAAAAATTATTTACAAGAAATTTATTGTATACAGCTATGACAAGGGCAAAAAAAATGCTAATTATTGTTGGAAACAAAAATACCGTAAATTTTATGGTAGATAATATAGAATCAAAGAAAAGAAAAACAGGCTTAATGTATAAAATTTTAGAGAAAATAAAGTGATTTTGTAGATAAATAGTAAATTATATGTTATAATCTTAAAAGATGTTTAGAGGAATTTATTTCTAAATAGAAAAAATATTAGGAGGAAAAAATATGCATTTTGGAAGAACTTCATTAGTACGGAAATTGGCACCTAAAAAAATTCTTTTACTTGATCAATATGGTATAATTATTCTAGACTATAATACCACAATAAGCAAAATTCCTTTCATTTCAAAACTTTTCAAGTTTCCTTTTTTTTCTAAGTGTAAAAGGAGTGCTTACCAGTTTAAAGAAGCATATATGTATTCTAAGTTATTAAAAAAAAATGAATTGTCTATTTACCTATATTATGATTATGCTAGATTATTTTGTGAATCTTTTTCAGAAACAAAAATAAATATAAATGAGTATATTAATAGGCTAAAATTTATTTTAAAAAACAATATTGATTATTTAGAATTTAATATGAATATAACAGAGAATAGTTTATATCGTACGCTTCCTAGTAGAAATTGTACAGTTTTTTTAAGAGTATACTTTGATTTAAATGAAGTAAAACATGCTTTAGAATATTTAAATAAAAACGTCTAAGTGTAAAACTCTCCTACATATATATGTAGGAGAGTCTTTCATAGCAAATATTAAGCAAAAATTGTAAAAACTCATTGAAAAATGTATTTTTTTATGCTAGAATTTTAATTATTAGAGGTGAGAGTATGGAAGAATTAATTGAAAGTATATGTGATTATGTACGAAAACCATATACTGATTACGCTATAATGTTAAATGGAGAATGGGGAAGTGGAAAGACATATTTTTGGAAAAATAAATTAAGAAGTAGATTAGAGGCAATAAAAATAAATGGTAAAAATTACAAAACGATATATATGTCACTTTATGGAATAAATAGCTTAGAAGAGATTAGTAAAAAGATATTTATTGAAACTAATCCTACTATTAGTAAAACACTAAAAAAATTTGTTGATACAAGACAGGGAAATTTAATTCCAGAGTATGTAAAGACAGGTCTTGATATGGCAAACTTATTTGGTAGTATAAACTTAAGTTCTGATAAAGTTGACTTTTCTAAATCTTTTGCTACTGATGATAAAATATTATGCTTTGATGATTTAGAAAGAGCAAATGTTGATGTAATTGATATTTTAGGGTATATAAATAATTTTGTTGAGCATGATGGAATTAAAACAATTCTAATTTGCAATGAAAAAGAATTAGCAACTAAATTTAAAAACAGTAATATGGAAATAAAAACCTTAATAGCTACCTATATTTTAGATAAAGAAGGAAATTTAGTACAAAAAGATAAAAAAAATGATAAGATATTAGATAGAAGTAGTAAAGAAGAT
>CAYSKD010000031.1:7210-8654 GCA_964431665.1 uncultured Clostridium sp. | reverse complement strand
AATACAGTACAACTCTAAAACTTAGGTTATTAATTTTAACCTAAGTTTTGTTTTTTATTTAGCAATTTTTTACATCTTTTTATGCACAAACAGAGCTTTATTAACATTCTACTTTTTTAATATTAATTTATTTGTTAAATATTCATTAATCAAAAAATATTATCTAGATAAGTTAATAAAGATAACTAATACACACCTTTTTATTTGAAATTTTAATTTTTAATAAAATTTATTATATAAATAAAAAAAATACAAATAATATATATATATGATTTATTTAATTGGATTTATTATAGGAACATTAAACGGACTTTTTGCCTCTGGATCAGGTCAATTTCTAGTTTTTTATTTGATTTTTATATTAAAAAAAGAAACTCATATATCACGTGCATTAAGTGTTTCACTACTTTCTATTTCAAGCATTTTTGCTGTTTTTGGATATAGTAGTTTTGTACATTTTGACTTATTAAAAGTTATAACTATAATAATAATATCTATTATTTCTGGTATTATAGGAGCAAAACTAATGAAAAAAATTCCAGCTACAATACTAAATCTAATTTCTGGGGCACTTATAATAAGTCTTACTATATATAAAATGGTAAGTGGAGACTAACATGTTTGTTTTATTTATAATAATAGCATTTATTAGTGCAGTAATTGCCGGTATGGGCGTTGGTGGAGGTAGCATTTTCATATTACTTTCTACTATATTTAATATATTTGAACATAAAGAAGCTCAAGGATATAACCTAATAATGTTCATTGTAGTTGGTATAAGTGCAACTATTTTTAATTTAAAAAACAAAAATATTGATAAAGATTTATTTAAAAAAATTATAATACCAATTTGTCTTGGCAGTATATTTGGAATATTCTTAGTAAAAAAATTTGATGAAAAATTTTTAAAAAATATTTTTTATTATTTTATGCTATTTATAGGTGGATATGAAATAATTTCAAGTTTAAAAAAAATAATAACTGCAAAAAATAATAAAGGATGAAAGGAGTTGATTTACATGAATTTTGTAAAAGGCGCTATGATGGGAATTGTTGCAGGTACAATCGTTGGTGTTATGAATAGTGATAGTATTATGAAGATGTTTAATAAGGGAACTAAAGAGGCAAAAAAGATGGCTAAAAAATATGGTATGCAATAATTAAAAAAATAAACATTAAAAATGTAATACGTTAATAATTTTAAATATTATAATCTAGATTATAATATAATATAATTTTAAATATTATATAAATTTCATATAAATAAAAATTAGAAAGAATGAAAAAGAAAAAAGAAAAAAGAAATTAAAAAGATAAAAGGGAAAAGAAAAAAAATAAAAAAAGAAAATAATACAAAAAACTAAGGGGTATATATTATACCTCTTAGTTTTTTATTTTTAGTTAAAATCATTAGCTGCTCTTGCATCAGTATCATATAATATGA
>CAYSKD010000031.1:0-7110 GCA_964431665.1 uncultured Clostridium sp. | reverse complement strand
TTTTATTTTTAGTTAAAATCATTAGCTGCTCTTGCATCAGTATCATATAATATGACTGTGCCTTTAATTTTATTGTAAGTATCATTATCTATGTTCCATGTACCTTTTTCAAGTTGTAAACTTAAACCGCTTGCAGTACTTCCAGGTGAATTAAATCCTAAATATCCCTCATAATCCCATTGGGAAGTATTAGTACTTGAAGATGCAGATTGGTCTGAATTTGAATATTTTACAACAATATCAGAACCTGTCCCTTTGTCAGTACATGTAATATCAAATATTACGCCTATATAGCCATCGGTTAGTGGGTTATTTATATCATTTCCATCAACTTCAACAGCAATAGTTGAATTTGGTAATTTAAATTCTCCGTACCAAGCTTGTATATAATTATCATTTCCTGTAGCCATAGCACCATTATCTTTACTTAAATCAACACCACTTGCTGAACTGATATTTAGCTTTATAAGCTTTGTACTTAAAGCACTTGTATCACTTATATCATATGTAAGATCACTTATATATCTATATCCATCGTTTGCTTTATAATATATGCTATATCCAGAATTTTCAAATGGTACATATTTTCCTGATGAATTTTTATAATAAAGTTTTATATTTTCTGTATATCCAGTACCATCTTTACCTATATAATAATATGAAGGTGCTATATTAACTGTTCTATTAGAACTACTTTGTATATATCCAGATGTTTTAACTTTATAGCTTATTCTATATCCAAGTTTTGGTGCAAATATATATGTTGTATCCGTATTTTTATATGGTCCAAGTGGAAGTAAAGTAGTTCTACTACTATCTTCAATCATATCATTAAAGCTAACAAAAGAATTATAATCCCAATACTTAGTACCCGAATAATATTCTATACCTGATGGTTCATTAACACTATTATTACTATCATTTTTTCTAAATACAGATTGATATGCTAAATCGGTACAATCTGTAACTGTAAATCCAAACAATCTAGGAACATTATTGGTACTAATAGTCATACTTACAGCATGATTTGCAGCACCCAATAAATCGTCTTTATCTAAAAGATTATCTTCAACTTGTGCTGTTTTTTCTATAGCTTTTTGAGATGTACTTGATGCTCCATCTATATAATCATTACTATAGCTTAAGAAATTCCCTAAAGTAGAAATTCTATTTATATATCTTGTTGTATCAGACCATTTCCAAGAATTTGTACGAATTTTATTACCATTGCTTTCAAAAACGTCATCTAATAACATATTATCTATGCTATTTGTAACTGCAACAATTTTTATATTATTATGCATTTGTGCAACAGCAACATCACTTGATACTTGTAACGACTTTCCTTTAAATGTTTTACCTTTTGGTATATATATATCAGTATTTTTGCTAATTGTTGTTCCATTTGTC
Organism: uncultured Clostridium sp.; assembly: GCA_964431665.1. Taxonomy (GTDB): domain Bacteria; phylum Bacillota; class Clostridia; order TANB77; family CAG-465; genus CAG-465. The sequence continues at coordinate 5,700 of CAYSKD010000031.1, read as the reverse complement.
AAATTATCATAAAGTTCAGTTCCCTTATTATATACTTTTATGCCGGTTCCATCTTCTCCAGTATATTCACACTCAAAATCCATTGTAACAAAGTATCCTTTTACATACTTAGACGTATCAACATTATTATATCCTACTCCAGTATATTCTGTTACTTGCGGTTTAATTGTAAATTCTGCTCCTGTTTGTAATACTAAACTATCTTGATTAGACAGATTAACTGCAGAAGTAGTTTCAAACATCTTCTTAGCCGATTCTAATGCTAAAGGCGTAAATACATTTACTCTTCTAACACGCGATTTATCATTACCAACATTTCTATATTCTGATTCAATTGTATCACTAATGTCATTTCTATTTATTGTTTTAGATTCAGTATTTGCTACAACAGTATTTGAAGTTTCACCAGCCACAAGATATTTATCTGGATTGAAACTATCATCAGTTTTTTTATAGCAATCACCACTTGTTATCTGTTCATATTTTATAGTTCCTGTTAATTCTCTTATTCCATTTTCTGTGTATTCACTCAAAGTCTGTAAATTAGCCTCATAATCAAAGTCTTCATACGTTGTAAGTTTTGCAGTTCCATTCATATAGCTGTCAATTCCAGATAAATAATCTACGCCACTTGTACAATCTAAACTTATGGTTACATTTGTATTTGAAACTTCTACACCTTCTTCCTTATTAACTTTTGTTTTAAGAATATTATAACCATCCAAATATAACTGATCGTTTTCTGCAACGACTGTATACTTAGCATTTGCATTACTTATAACAGTACCTTCAGCAGGGCTGTCATCAGGGCTGTCAATATCATAAGTATAAGAATTGTCACATGTAAAATCAATACTTGGTTCGGTTTGTTTTATTCCTCCAAATCTATCATCATAATCAGAAGATAATGTTAATGTTATAGTATCCGAAGAATCTTTAAATAATTTCCCGCCAGTATTATCATCTACATCGCTAATTTTCACCTCAGAGATTTTATACATTACCAACTCTTTAACAACATAATAATCTACAGATACAGAAAAATTGATTTTTAGAGTTTTGTTTTCATACTCGCTATAGTGTGAAGTATCTTCACCAGTTTCTTCATTTTCACTTTCTATCCAATATCTAGTTTCATAATTAATTGTTTTGGTTGTATTTATTGCTACTGTTTCTTTCTCATATTTTATTGCTTTTATAAAATATGGTTGTGCACCATATATATATGGACTAATTTTTTCACTAGCTGGAATATAATCAATAGCTTGATTATTGCTTGGAGATATACTATCATTTCCATTATTAACATAAGTTGCATTTTCAAATTCACCAGTGTTTATATAATCTAAATTACCAGATACGTAAAAATCTGTATTTTCTGGAGGATCAACGCCATCGCCCTCTTTATAGAAAAATATAATTATTGTAGATCTATCACTAATATTATTAATTGCACTATAATATGGTTTAAATATTGCATTTTTAATTCCACATGCTGCAACGAAGTATGAATTTGCTTTATATATTTTATATCCAGTACATGTATAACCATCATTTATTTGTGGTTCTACACTTACTGTTCCATCAAAATTATATTTAGTTAAGAAATCATCATCGTTATTACCAGTTAGATTTGTTGTGCCATTATTAACTGTTTCCGACATAGCATCTAATTTATAACTCTTTAACTCGCTTAAATTAATGCTGCCTTTTGTAGTATTCCCTTTATCTTCTACATGCCCCACAAAAACTTGCTTAGAGATCTTATCTGATATATCAGTATCATCATCATCATCACCTACATATGTAAAATAGAAACTTATAATAATTGCTTTATTCTCATTTGATGAATTAATATCTTTCCCTAACCCAGTTTGAATGCTAGGCGGGAAATTTGTAGCATTGTTTTGTGCATCCAGTAATGTACTTCCTTCTACCGTTTTATACCCTTTATATTTATAATCTTTTCCATTTATGTAAATGTTATCTTTAACTTCATCACGTAACATAATAGAACCAATATCAGTACCATTAGCATTCATGTTAAATTTTTGAACATAAATTGATTCTGCAGAATCTGAATAATTGGAAGTAAAATGAGTCAATTCAGTTAATTTACCTAATTTGTTTTCATCTAAATAATCTTTAGCATTTCTTAATTGCGTAATATTTCCACTAGAATCTTCATACAAATAGTTAACATATACATCAACTGAATTATCATACGCTCCGAACGTAATCATATAAAAATACTATACCATAGCTATTATCTTCTTGGTCTATCGTGACTGTAGTAGCATCATTTGAGTACTTAGTATTTTCAATTACATATCCATCTGGACTTATATAATATATTTCATATCCTTTATACTCTACTTCAGAGCCACTCTCTAGTTTAATATAATTTCCATCATTATTTTCAATAGCCCTAACAACACAATCGGTTGCATTATTTGGGACATTATATGTTTCTTGCCAATTCCAAACACTATCACGTGAATCAACTGTATTATTATTTGTATACTTTCCATCCGCTGATATTCCATATTGCAGACCCCATAATGTTTCTTCTGTACTTTTTATTTTATGAGTAACATAAATGTTTCTGCCAATAAGTTCCTCTGGAACAATCAAAGTATTATCAAAATAGTTTAAAGATGAATATAGAGAATTTGAAAGATCAGGTGTTTGACTACTAAATTTTTTAGTTGAATATCCAAAATTTGTACTTGCAAAATAAGTATTTAAAATTAAATCACCATACCAGCATTTTTCAAACTTGTTATCTTCTTCAAATAAAGCTCTATAAAAAGCTGCAGCATTGTCTACTTGAACCGTTCCATATTGGTTATAAACATTTCCGGCCATTTTCTGGTTTATATCATATTGAACAGTCACTCCCATACTAAATTTAATTGTCTTAGGATAAGAATTATCAGCTATAAAACTTTTTAATTTGCTAAATTCTTCTCCATAAATAACATAATCGGTTATACTTAATCCATTTACAGTCTTAGTTCTCCATATTTTAGGTTGTATTCTAATACTTTTTCTACCTTCAGTCCATTTTATATTCTCATTATCTTCAACACTAAAAGAAGTTTCGTCACATGTATAAAACGGCGTATTAAATTTCTGTAAAAGATTCCCAGTTTGCCATTCTATAAGATTATCTAGCATAACATCATCAGGAGTTATTGTTATACCTTCTTTAGTTTTTGCATAGCAAACATTTATACTTTTCTCATTTGTTTTCACTTGTGTTTCTGTTAATCTATCATTATATTCAGTTCCATAATCAAAATGAAATACCATATAATTACTATTATAATGGCCGTGCACTTAATTCTGTAGTTGATTCTGACATATCAGAAAAATATTTTTCTTCAAATGGCAACTTATTAAATTCATATTCTACTGTATTGCCGTCACAATCTGTTTGCACATCTTCATTTCGATCACTATCTTTTAAAATAAGCCTTTGTACTGTTATTCGTATAACTAAACATCCTCCAAATTGTTCTGAGCATTCTGCTTCATATACCATATCTTTTGCGTAAACGCCACTAAATATGAAAAAGGAAATAAGTAAAAACGAAACAATTAGTAAACCATGTAATAAAAATTTTTTTACTTTATTCATTTACTTCATCTCCTTCTTCTACATTGCTTTCAGTTACCATATCTTCTGGAACAATAACACTTATTTCATCATATGACATCTCTAGCATTTGTAAATATAACCACGTTGGTTCTATATATGACTTAGTTGAATTAATAACTTCTTCAAGTATTGCATCTATATATATAGTAAAGGTGTCATTTGGATATGTAATAGTTATACCATATAAGTTATCTAAGTACATTAAATTATCTCTTGTTTTTGTATTTTGTATCTGAAAATCTAATCTTAATCTAACTCTAGTATTAAAACCATCAATATATACCGCTGGAAGTTGTGATGTAACTTTACAGCTCATTTTTATTTCGTTTTCTTTAACATAGTTTATATAGTTTTCAATAAGATTATCATATAATTTATTAGAAGTATATTTTTCTAAACTTGCTTTATAACTTTCTGCAGTAATAGTTGTATAATCAATATTTAATAGAGCTGTGTAATACTTTTCTGCCTTTTCTACTACGTCATCATAGTCAACATCATCATCTCTATATACATCATTAGGATTTTCAAATAAATTTGAAACATTTACAAAATAATCTTGTTCGTATACTTCTTTTTCTACATCTTTTAAAATATACGGATATTCTTCATAATTTGAAGGCATATTTGAAATATCAGTTTCTATTTCTCTAGTTTTATCACTTGTTAATAAATTGTTATATTGTATATACAATATAATAATTTTATTTAATTCACCTTTTCTAATTTTTTTGCTTATATCTAATTTTTTTGTACTATTCTCTATTATATTACATGAAACTAAATCACAAATATATATTTTTTGTGTATTAGTAAGTAAGTTAAAATTACTATATTCTGGCTTTGCACTACTTTCAAAACTTTTTTCAAGTAAATACTGCTTTGCTTTTGAAATATACTCAATAACATCCAAATAATTAGCTTTTTCATTTAAATTATCTAAATCTAATTCATTTTCTGTTACTATCTGCATTGAATAAGCATAATTTAATAAATCGTTATCAAAAGAATCTTTATTAATTTTTGATATTATATCATATAAGTCTTTTTCTTTTAATGAAGTATATATAACGGCTTTTAATAATTCTTTCTTTGTTACATATTGACTTGATTTAGTAGAAGTATTATCATAAATACTTTCATAATTATATCTTTTTATTAAATCGCCATATTCATCATACTTTTTATATTTTAACGTGCTTACAAAATAAATTGTTACAATGCTTATAACCAAAATTAATAGTATTATTATAAATATTATTACTTTTTTCTTTTTGCTATTAAATTTTATTTTTTTCAAAATTCTCCTCCTAAGTTATTTTACTATATAGATTTTACATTTCCTGTTATCCAGTTTTTAAAACTAAATGACTGAATATATAAAGCATTAGTTTCATCTCTTGTAGTAAATGGAATATCTATATATAACTCTTCAATATCATTATCATATATCTGTTTAGTTGAATTTTTTAAATCTGTCCAAAATATATTTTCTCTTATATTAGAACTAATGATTTGATATGAAATTTTTGCTCTAACTCTTACATTTTTACCATCAAAATATACTATAGGAAATAAAGTCCTAGAAGTTCCTGATGTTACTATCTGGTTGTCCTTAACATATTTTATATATTCATCAACGTTAGCATCGGTTGCCACATAAGATAATACAAATGAAAGATTTTCTTTAAATTCTTCTTTGTTAATTGTATTATAGTTTATGTTTAAGATTGTATCAAAATAATAGTCAATCATATACTTTATAGCAATATAATTTTCTTTTTGATCCTTATATAAATCAACAGGTAATATACTATTAGCTGTATCAGCATAATAGAAAGGTTTTTGATATATTTCTTTGACGGCTTTTTCAGACAATAAGTTCCGCCGCTATATACTTTATATCTCGATTGCATTTTAAATAAAAGACCCGGAACATATTAATTATATATTAAATTTATGGAGCATTGGACAGCCTGTTAGAATACATATACGCCATATAAATTTAAACTATAATTTAACATAACTAAGCATAT
>CAYSKD010000030.1:0-8830 GCA_964431665.1 uncultured Clostridium sp. | reverse complement strand
ATAAAAATATATTTTTATATGTTGTAGATTGCCCATTTAATTTTGTATTACTATCTGTTAAATCGCAATTGTCTATCGTTACACTATTCTTTCCTTCTATTACAATTCCTTCTGATACTTTTGAAATTAGAGTACTATTTGAAACTGTTATATCTGCTGTTGAATAGATTGATGGAGAGCCTGCTCCTGTTGTAGTATATGTTCCTCCATTTACAGTAACTGTTCCTCCTCCTCTATCTGTTCTTATTGCTGCACTTGAAATTCCTGCTGTACTTACTACTAAGTTATAAGCTGTCATTGTTCCTCCTCCAGTTGTCATTATTCCTCCTGAATTATCTTTAGTTGTTGTAATTGTAGAATCACTAATTGTTACAGTTGTTCCATCACTTGAAGAATTATTAGTAGTAGCAGATCCACCATAACTAAATACTCCATTTGCTCCTGTAGCATTTGTAGTTACTTCTATATTATCTAATACAACATTAGCACCATCTTTAGCAATTATTGCAGAGTTAGTACCATAAAAACTTGTATTATCACCACCATCTGAATCTCCTGTTTTATTTACTGTGATATTAGAAAGTTTTACATCAATATCTCCACTAATTAAAAGTGCATTTTCATCTGCTGTACTAGAAGAATAGCTAGTACCATCTAAAGTAGCATCCTCAGTTATTTCTTCATTAGATTCATAAGTTATATTGCTATTATTAGATCCCATTTTTTCCATAGGCATTTGCATGTTTTCGTTTTGATTTGTAGTATCATTTTTTATAAAAACATTTTTAGTTAAATATATTTGAATAAACGTTAAACCTACTGTTAATGCTATAACTATTAAAATATACAAAATAATTTTAACAGCTTTATTAAATGTTTCCTTAATGCTTTTCTTATTAAAGATAGAAAATACTAAATACATTAATAATACACTTATTGCCAACGCTTCTAATGCAAATAATACATAATATAAAGTTGAAATTTCAATTTCTTGTTCATCTATTATACTTGTTTGTCCATTTCCATTATTTGGATCAAAATCATTTTCTCCATCTGGTTTTGAAGGTAGCTCTGATGTACCATTATCTGATGTTTCTCCTGATGGTTTATCTGGTATTTCACCTGTAGATTCATCTGGCATTGATGGTGGCTCTGATGTACCATTGTCTGTTGTTTCTCCTGATGGTTTATCTGGTACTTCACCTGTAGATTCGTCTGGCATTGATGGTGGCTCTGATGTACCATTGTCTGTTGTTTCTCCTGATGATTTATCTGGTATTTCACCTGTGGTGTCGTCTGGTTTTGATGGTGGTGTATCCATTCCATCTTCAAAATTTTGTCCATTTTCACCAAATTTCCTATCTGAAGAAGCTACCATTTCACCTTCACTTATAGTCTTTGATTGCTCTTGACTGACACTATGATTTTTTGCACTATTCATTGTAAAATAACTTAAACATCCAATTACTATTATAAGTATAATAATAATAATGTTTTTTAATTTCCTATTCATAAATACCTTCCTTTCTTTATAACTAATACTTTAACAATCATATATTAAATAAAGCTTAAATTTTTGTAAAATTTGTATTTTTTGTTCTCATAAATGATATTAAACTCATAAACAAATATAAACACCCAACACCTAAATAAATATAATCATAATTACAATATCTACCAGAAATATTTATAATACTTTTAATCAAACATCCACTAATAAATATCGCAATAGTAGAGTTCCATAAATTATAGCTTATTCTTGATATTTTTAACTTTAATATATATGGAATTATACCAATAAGTGGTACAACAAACATAAATCTCATAAAATTTGAATATTCGCCATAGCTAAATTGTTCATAAATAATATCAAAAACAATGCATATTAATATTATTGCAACATAAACTTTTTTAGTTTTTTTAATAACCGATGTAGACAATATCACTCACCGCTCTTTCCTTTATTGTCTTTCCATTTGTAGTAGGATTATTAATAACCTTACCGTTAAAATATAGTGTAGATGAACCTCCTCCATCTAAATTGTAAGCTATTATACATTTATAATTTTTCATTATACTTGCAACTTCATAAAGGCTTAGGCCGTCTGACTCATTTGTTCTTCCATCAGAGACCATAAAAATATAATGGTTATCATCCGTAATTCCAATTGCAGTTCTTGGATTATCACTCATCGCTTTTGAAACTTCTTCATCTTTTGATATAGTTATTTCTGCACTGTTAACTAATGTAGGGCCAAATGCAAATAAATTAATTACTCCACCTGATATTAATTCTTCTGTACTTAAATTTTGTTCATTTATAATTTTAAAACTTCCATCCTTATATATGACTAAATCATCATATTTTGTATCTGTTCTAATACTACTACGATATATTACGCCATTTTTTATAACATAACCTTTTGAATTAGCACCATAATAATCTCCATTTATTGCAAGTATAGCATTATTTTTAGCTGCAATAATTGATGTTTTTTCTGTAATATTTGTTCCAAATACATTTTGAGCAATTGCAGTTTTCAAATAATTTATTGAGGATATTTGAATATCAGCAATATATATGTAAGTATTATATTCATAAATTGTATCTATCGATATACTGATATTATCATCTTGATATGTATTATCTGTAATAATTATTTTATTTTCTTCCTCTTTTATTGAATTTATACTTTTTGAGTCTTCAACGCTTTCTTCAGTTGTAACATTACCTATTACTGTTGGTAATACAAACGTTTTTAGTAATACATAAAGATTACATATTATCAAGCATATGCTAAATATCACTGCATATACATATTTCTTTTTTAAAAAATTCATTGTTCTCCTTTACTGAAAAATATTAAGTATAAGTAAAATCATTATATTAATAGTTAAAATAAATATTTATACTATATATTTTTCATTATTTTTAATAATCAACTATATCTAGCAGTATGGTTAACAATTTTTGCAATGCCCTGAGAAATTATTTATTAAGTTAGCCAATCTCACTAACCTTGCTTTTTCCTAAAATCCTCTTTTTCCTCCCTGCATACCATTCATACCATTATTAGAGCCATTGCCAATAGTTGTAGTTACATTATTAGTTGTAAAAGTACTATATTTTTCTCCATTTATCATTATTGTATAAGTAGTAGATTTTTTAAATTTTGAACTTGAAATTAGCATTGATGAGAAACTTTTTTCAGATTTATATTCTACAATTACATTATTATTTGAATCAACAATTTGTATATTAGTTCCACTAGTATAATTATTGCTAAATGTAACTAATACATTATATTGTGTAGAATTCGAACTAGCTCCTTGTGTCATTCCACTTGCTCCTACTCCAATAAATTCTCCACCATTTACGACAAATTCACCATCATAGTCTAAAAATGCATTTGCACTATTAGTAGGGCCATTAACGGTAACTGTTCCTCCATACATATATCCACTTCCATTAAGGTCTATTCCATCACTTATAGAATTTATATTTATAGTTCCTCCATTTATAGTTAATATATTATTAGTATTAGTTGTGTAATTATTCTGACCAGGTCTATTCATACTTGATGAATCATTTCCACCAGCAACATTTAGACCATCATCATTTGATACAATATAAATATTACCATCATTTATTGTAATTTTTGCTGCCTCTATTCCTTCGTAACAATTTTCTATGTTAATTGTTCCTCCATCTATAATTATTTCTGTATCTGCATGTATTCCATCATCTCCTGAAGAGATATTAAATGTACCATTTTTTATTCCTACATAATTATTTGAATGAATACTATCATCAGAAGTATCAAATGTAAATGTACCATTTTCAATTACTAAATTATTTACTGATTTTATACCTTTTGCACTATCACTTGTTTCTTGACTTGAAGAAGAATTTTTCCATTTTCCCCAATTAGATGAAGTTGTTTGTGAATAACTACTATTACTACTTCCACCGCCTGTTTTTATGTTAAATGTACCATTAGATATAAGGACTTTTGTTTCTGCTTGAATTCCGTCTAATTGTGCTACTATATTGAAAGTTCCATTTTCAATTAAAACAAATCCTTTTTCTGTGTCTGTATCATTTGTTGATTTTATTGCATCTCCACCTGCTGTTATATTAAAATCACCATTTAAAATATATACAGAATCTTTTCCCCTAATTCCATCATCTTTTGATGTTATTATATAATAACCATTTACAATTTTTAAATCATCTTTTCCAACAATACCTTCTTGATAATTTGAAACTATTTCTAATTTTCCAGTTCCATCAAAAATAATGTCATCTTTACTATAAATAACTCCATTTACATCTTCGTCATATCCGACATAATTTGTGCCATCTTCTAAATAGTTTTGGCTATTTTCTTTTAACGTAATCAACACATTTTCTGCTGATTCTATATAAATTGCAGGTCCTTGACTATTTGTTATATTTACATTATTTAATACTAATTCAACATCTTCATTTGTATCTACTTTTATATAGCCATCTTCAATTGTTCCAGTTAAATTGTATATACCTCCAGATGTTATAGTTAAACTTTTTGTCAATTCATAATCCTGTGCTGCATATTTTGACCAATCTATGTCCTTATCTCCATCATCAGTATTAAGTTCAATATCTATATTTTCTGATGTTATTGTTTCTGAATTACTTTGATTATTATTAAGCGTACTGTCTTTAATTGAGTTACTTTTTATATATATAAAGCAAATTAATACAACAATACAAATTACAATACTTATTATTATAACTTTCTTTTTCATATTTTCCATATTTTTCATTTTTTTCAAACTTTCCCCCTATAAATCATTTTCTTCTAAAGAATGTGTTAATATAATCTTCAAATTACCATTTCTTGTTCTAATTTCATCTATAAACTCTTTTTCATTTGCATCTTTCTTTAATGTAATTAGATATTTTAAATCAAACATACTACCCATATTTGTACTTTTTACTTGCTCTAACTCTACTTTTTTAGTATATTTTTCAAAAATATCATCAAATACTGTTGTATAGTCTAAATCTTCTGGCATAGATACTTTTAAAATCTTTTCTTTTTTATTTATATCAAATATAGTTACTTTATTAAATAAAATTATTATCACACACCCTATGATTGTACCTATAATTGCTAATCCTATATGACCCATTCCAGTTGCCAATCCTATTGCCATTGCAAAAAATACTGTTAATATTTCTTTAGATGTACCCGGCAAGCTCCTAAATCTAACTAAACCAAAGGCTCCCACAACTGCTACTGATGTGCCTAAATTACCATTTACCATTAATATTACAATTTGAACTAAAAGTGGTAATACACTTATAGTTATTAAAAAATTTTTGCTATATTTTGATGTGATTTTATGAGTATAAGCAATTAATACTCCTAAAATTATTGAACAAGCTGAACAAATTAATACATCTGTTAATTCAATTGAACTACTTGTTTGTGAAAATATACTAGTCAACATATTTTAATTCCTCCTTATTATTAATTTCTTTCATATAGATATTTCCATATTTTGAAAAAGATTTTGGATATATTTTTAATTCAGAAAGTACTTTTACAAACCATAACGGTATTGAGCTTAACGTTTTTATTTCCATTAAATATATATCTTCTTTAAAATATAAGTCTCCTTTGTCTCCTAACTCTAATTTTAATCCTTCTCTTCTGCTTCTAAGCTTTTCATCAAATGTTATTCTTAATTCTTTCTCATATACACCCTTATAGCTTATTCTATCATAAGCAATATATATAACTGGATATAAGTCATAATATTTAAAACAATAATCTATTTCTTTCATTATTTGATTTTTTGTATCATAGTTATTAGTATTAAGATAATTATAAAATTCTTTTAACTTCATTTTTGTTCTTCTTTTTCCTACTATTCCTTCATATTTTTCTTTTCTTTCAAGAAACACATCATCATTTAAGGATGGTACTCCATAACTTCTTAGTCTTATTTTTTCTTTAAATAGTGGCTTTTCAATTGAGTTAATAATTAAATCACTATTACAAGTATCAAAATATATATTACATATTTTACTTTCATAAAATTTGTCTTTTTTTATATATGGAGCTATTTTTTCTAATATTTGATCTCTTTCTTTTTTTGTTAAGATATATTTTTCTTCTACTCTTTGAAAGATATTCTCATACATATAGCTTTTTACTCTCCTTTCTATATTTTCATTATTGAATATATGTATATAATAACCAAATAATATTAAAAGAAGATTAAAAATACTATTTTTTGTGTGAAAATTTGGTGAACTAATTATGTTTATCTTCTCTTACAACTATTTGTACATAAAAAACAAGTCAAGGTTATGAATTTTAACCTTAACTTATCTTTAACAAATATAAAATTATATTCAATTTTTTAAATCAAACAAACCTACAATTACAACATATTTTCTCTCATATTGTAAAATAAATGCTGTTGCACAATTCCTGCATATTCTTTAAAATTATTATTTGCATATTCTAATATTTCTTTCTTTTTCATTGCTTTATTCTTATCCTTAAAATATAAAACTGACATTACACGTTCAACCCATACATCAATAGGGAATACTTCTCCTCGTTTACAAGAAAATAATAATATACAATCTGCAACTTTTGGTCCAACGCCTTTTAAATTTAATAATAAATTTCTTAAATCCAAAGTACTAAGCTTATCTAAATTTTTAAAATCATACTTTTGATTAATAATATCTTGTACTGCACCATATAAATATGAATCTCTAAATCCCACGCCACATTTTCTATAATCTTCAATTTTTACATTTTTTAATTGCTCAACTGTAGGAAATAAATAAAATTCTTCATTTAAAAATCTAACCTTTGTACCATATCTTTTGGATATCTCATTTACTGCTTTTGAAATTCTTGGTATATTGTTATTGGCAGATATTATGTATGACATTAGCGTTTCAAAAAAATCTTGATTTAATATTCTAATACCAGATGTATTAGAAACAGCTTTTTTTACATGCTCATCAAAATTTACAATTATTTTTTCTATTTTGTCATAATTTGTGTCTAAATCAAAATATTCAATTACTACTTGTTTTAAATTTTCACATTTATTGCTAATTATATATAGCTTTTCTTTATCCTGCCTTACCTTTAATACTCTATCTCTTATTATTCCAATATATGTGTTATCTTCTTTTTCATATTTTTGCCATCTAAAACATTGACCACATTCAACAGTATATTTTAAATTAAAACAATTTACATCTAAACATATTTCTTTCATTTTTCATCACCAAAATATGCTCATATTATATCATTTTTAATAATCATTTTAAATATTCTTTGAAAAAAATGTCGAAAAAACTTTATTTTATTATTCTATTTTAAAAATCCATTTATTATCTCTTTTTCAGCTTGCTTTTCTGAAAGTCCTAAAGTCATTAATTTTATTAATTGCTCACCTGCTATTTTACCAATTTGAGCCTCATGTATTAAATTAGCATCAACATTGTTTGCTGTAATCTCTGGTATTGCAACAACTTTTGCATTATCTTTAATTATTGCATCGCACTCACTTCTAGCATAACATTTTGAATTACCATATATTTTTGACTTAAAGCATTGACTAGAGTTTTCAGTTGCTACAGAACGTGATACTACATGAGTACTTGAATTATTACCATTTAACTTAACATCAAAGATAGTTTTTGCACTTTGATTACTTGCAGTCATTATTTTTTCTGATACTACAAAATTTGTATTCTCATCAAGAATTCCAATAGTCTCTCTTATAGTATTATCCACTCCTTTAATTTGATAACTATCCATCTCCATTGATGCGCCTTTTTTTAAATGTACTTCTGTTACAGGATTTAATATTTTTTTACCATCGCCACTTCCCTCTCCATAATGTTTTTCTATATATTTTACATTAGCATTTTCATCTAAGAAAAATCTGTGTATTCCATCATGTTGCGCAGTTTTATGATAATCATTATGTATTGCACATCCAGCAATTATTACAACATCTGCATTTTTACCTATATAAAAATCATTATAGACTAAATCATTCATTCCCTCTTTAGTTAATATTACAGGTATATGCACTGATTCATATTTAGTGTTTTCTTTTATATATATATCTATTCCACTTTTATCTTTTTTACTAACTATATTAATATTATCTGTTACTTTTCTTTCAAGACCTTTTCCATTTTTCCTTATATTGTATGCCCCTAATCTTATATCTTTAATACTAGATATTTTATTTAATAAATCTTCATCTAGCTTACTTATATAATCTTTTTCTTGCATTACTTTTTTGCCTCCATTTCTTTTAACCTTTTACATTTTTTTGTGTATTTTAAGTTAGTGTTTAATATTGCTTTACTATCTCCTATTTGCGCAATTTTCCCATTCTTTAAAAGTATAACTTCATCTGCAATATTTAGTATTTTTTCTTGATGTGAAATTATTATTGTAGTTGATTTAACTATATTTTGTATATTTTCAAATACATCTATTAAGTTTGAAAAGCTCCATAAATCAATACCAGCTTCTGGTTCATCAAATATTGTAAGCATTGATTTTCTTAAAGCTACTGTAGCTATTTCTATTCTTTTTAGTTCACCACCTGAAAGAGATGAATTTATTTCTCTATCTACATATTCATTTGCACAAAGTCCTACTTTTGATAAAATGTTACATACATCTTTCTTTGTAATATTCTTTTTTGCAGCCATTTTTAATAAATCATAAACTGTTATACCTTTAAATCTTACAGGTTGTTGAAAAGCAAAACTAATACCTAGATT
>CAYSKD010000029.1:5071-8899 GCA_964431665.1 uncultured Clostridium sp. | reverse complement strand
CTATATTAATGAAATTAATACAATGCCAGGATTTACACAAATCAGTATGTATCCTAAATTATTTGAAGATGTGGGACTATCATATAGTGAACTATTGGATAGACTAATTAGCTTAGCACTAGAAAAATAAATTGTAATTTGTATGGAGGACTTTATAAATAAAATTAAATAAGATTATACTTTAAAGTTATTTTATTATTTTTTTTACATATATTTAAATGAGGTAATTTCTATGAAAATACAAATTTTAAATATTGGTAAAGATAAAAATAAAATATTATGGTATATAATATTAGGAGCTCTTTTAGTTGCATTTATATTAATAGTAATAAGCATGTATAATATAACTGGAGTAAAAAATAACTCTTTGATTGCTAAAAGCAAAAGCATATTTGACGCATCTAAGTATAGTGCAAAATATAACGTTGAAGTAATTAGTAATAAAAACACCAATAAATATATAATAGAAGAAGAATATAAAAGTGAAATAAATAATGAAGATAATTCAAAAGTAGAAAGTTTTAAATTTATAACTACTAATGAAATAGGAGATGAAATAACATATATAATAGAAAATAATAATTTGAAAATAACGTCAAGCAATCAAATTAATGAGTATATTTTAAGTAATTATATAGTAAAAAAAAGGAATATATTTAGTATAGCAACATTTATATCACTGTATAATGAAATAGAAGATATAAATAAAGATAGCACAATGGAATGTTGTGCAAAGATTGAAACAGAAGAATATGAAAATAAAACGTTATATAGATTGATATTTAATCAACCAAATGATAATTGTAGTATTTGCAATAAGTATAGTGAGTTATTTAAAGCAGGAATTGAACTAAAAAAGTTAGAATTAATTATATCAAACGATACGAACTTACCAGTCGAATATATTGCATATGATAAGAATAATAAGGCATATATAGATATAATATATGAATACTTTGAATTCAAGTAAAATTTATATAAAAGTATTTGCTTTTTTTGTTATTTAGTGTATAATATATGAAAGTAGGGATAATTTTGATTGTTAAAAGAGGTGATATTTTTTATGCTGACCTTGGTCCTGTAATTGGGAGTGAGCAAGATGGTATAAGGCCGGTATTAATCATTCAAAATGACATGGGAAATAAATATAGTCCAACAGTTATTGCATTAGCAATAACTACAAAGAAAAAAAATAGCCTACCTACTCATATACCAATAAAAAAGTCCTTGATATCTGGTCTAAAAAAAGATTCTATTATTTTAGTTGAGCAAATTAGAACTATTGATAAAGCTAGGCTTATTAAAAAAGTAGGACATTTAGATAACTTAGAAATGGATAAAGTAAAAAAAGCATTAAAACTTAGTTTTAATATTAGAGGAGATATAGAGGAATACTTGAATAATTGGTATAAGTGATATAGTTAAAATATATATCAGAGGTGAGAAAGAAAAATGGAAAATAACAAAGAGCCAAAAAACAAAAAATTAAAACTTAAGTCAGTAAAAAAAAGAGAAAAAACATTAAATAACGAAGAAGGTACTAAGAAAGGCAAGAAAAAAAATAAAAAAACAGGATGGAAAATATTTAGAATATGTTTATTTGTGTTTTTGGCATTATGTATAATAGGCGCTGGTGTAGTTTTAGGTGTAATAAGTGGTATTATTGATGAAACAGATAGTTTAGATGTAGAGGAGCTAGAAGGGTTAAATCTTACATCGTTTGTATATGATAAAGACCAAAATCAAATAGGAGCCTTTTATGATGAAGAAAATCGTGTCGTTGTTGAATACAAAGATATCCCACAATCTGTTGTTGATGCCATTGTTTCAATTGAAGATGAAAGATTTTTTGAACATAAAGGTGTTGACATAAAAAGAACTCTTGGTGCTATTGTGACATATATATTTAATGGTGGAGATTCAAATTTTGGTGGAAGTACAATAACACAACAATTAGTAAAAAATATAAAAAATGATAAAGGCTATTCATGGCAAAGAAAAATAAGAGAATGGTACAGAGCTATGGTTCTTGAAACTAAAATAAGCAAAGAGCAGATATTTACATCATATGCAAATACTGTATATTTAGGTGATGGCGTATATGGCGTAAGTACTGCAGCACAAAATTATTTTGGAAAATCTATAACAGATGTAAATGTGGCAGAGTCAGCAATACTTGCTGCCTTGATACAATCTCCAGGCTCAACTAACCCATATAAAGATGAAGAGTCAAGACAAAAACTTCTTGATAGACAAAAAATTGTTTTAAATAAAATGTTAAGCCTTAATAAAATAACTCAAGAGCAATACGATGAAGCTATAAATTATGAAGTTGCTTTTGTTAAAGAAACTTCTAATATTACAGGAAATGAAATTCAATCATACTTTGTAGATGCAGTATTTGAGCAAGTAAAAGAAGATTTGATGGAACAACTTGGAATATCTGAAGGTGCAGCTATTACAAAATTATATACAGATGGACTTAAGATATACTCTACACAAGATACATCTGTGCAAAATGCTATTAATGAAGCATATAATAATAGTAATTGGTTTTATTATGAAAGCGATGGAAGTTTTATGCAATCTGCAATGGTTGTTATTGAACAATCTACTGGCAATGTTGTAGGACTTATTGGTGGTGCAGATGAAAAAACAGGTAATCGTCAATTTAACAGAGCAACTCAAGCATATAGACAGCCTGGTTCTTGTATGAAACCATTAGGAGCATATGGACCTGCATTTGAGCAAGGAGTATTATCTCCAGGCTCTGGTATAGATGATGCTCAATTTCCAGCTGGCTCATCATGGAATCCTCATAATTATTATACAGGATTTTATGGATATGTTACTGTAAGAGAGGCGATTGCAAAATCTATGAATTTACCTGCAGCTAGAGCAAATTTAAAAGTTGATACAAGTTATGCATTTAATTTTGCAAAAAATTGTGGACTAGTAGATCTTGTTTCTAAGCAAGAATCTGATCAAAATGACGAAAGTGCTGCATCTTTAGCTCTTGGTGGAGTAACAAAAGGCTTTACTGTTATGGAAATGGCAAACGCTTATGCTACAATAGCAAATGGCGGTCTATATATTGAACCAAAATTATATACAAAAGTTTTAGATAGAAATGGCAAAGAAATATTAACTACAACTACAGAGGCAAAAAGAGTAATGTCTGATTCTACAGCATATATGTTAACAAGTTGCTTGCTATCTGTTGTACAATCTGGTACAGCTGCTGGTTCTGTAAGTGCTGGTAATATGCCAGTTGCGGGTAAAACAGGAAATACTAATGATGATAAAGACCAATGGTTTTGTGGATTTACTCCATATTATACAATAGCTGCATGGAATGGATATGATGACCCACAACCTATAGGATATAGAAAAGCAGGAAGTTATCCGTATACTGCTATGAGAGTATTTAATAGTGTTGTAAAAGCAATTAGTGCTGGGCAAGAAGTAAAACAATTTGAGCAACCATCTTCAGTAGTTAGTGCTGCAGTATGTAGAGATTCTGGTCTTGTAGCTACAGATGCTTGTAAAACAGATCCAAGAGGTGATAGAACTCATACTGATTTATTTGCAAAAGGATCAGTTCCAACAGCAACTTGTACTGTTCATAAAAAAGTAACAGTATGTAAAGAAACAGGAAAACTTGCAACAGAGTTTTGCCCAGATACTGAAGAAAGATCTTACATATCAAGAGATTATACGCCAGCAACTAAGACTAATGATTGGCAATATATGGTACCAACAGAAACATGTACTGTACATACAACAAAACCAGTTGAAGAAGAACCAGAAGAAGAGGAAGAAGAAGAA
>CAYSKD010000029.1:0-4971 GCA_964431665.1 uncultured Clostridium sp. | reverse complement strand
CATTTTTTTCTAAGCTAATTACTTATTTTTGTATATTACAAAATTTTCTCTAATAAAAACTTTAATAAACTTTGCATTATTTGTTGAAATAAATCATATAATCTGCTAAAATTATATTGTGACTTTTTTAGTCATAATATTAAAATTGAAAATAAATTTAGGAGAGATATAATGAAAAAATTTTTTAAAATATTTGCACTTTTTATAATATTTCAAATAATATATATACCTGTCTTATCAATTGTTCTAATATATTATGGACCTTTTACAAACACAAGAGATATGATAGTAACAACTGCTATGACAACAATGACACATCAGTATTTTGCAACTTGGTTTTTAAGTGATGAAAAAATAGAAGAAATACTTAAAGATAATAGACCTGATGATGTACTTGCTGATCAAGATTTAGATGATATACAAATAGCAGAGTCTACAGAAAATGAAAGTGCAACAGATGGAATAGAGTTAGTCGATGTAAGTTCAGATACTTTTAAAGGATACTTGCTTATTATAGAAGATCCGTCTCGAGTAAAGCTTGTGACTGCTCCAAGGCTTGGAGTAGTAGGTGCTACTACATCACAAATTGTTGAAGCATATGATGCAATTGGTGGAATAAATGCTGGTGGATTTCAGGATGATGCCTTAGGTACAGGAGGAAAAGCTAGTGGCCTTATAATTGAAGATGGTGAAATAAAGAGTACCGATGGAAGTAGTTCGTATAGTCTTGTAGGATTAGATCAAGATAATAAAATGGTTGTTTCTAATTCTATGAGCTATAGCAAAATTAAAGAGCTAAACCTAAAAAGTGCTGTCTCTTTTGGTCCAGTAATAATAATTAACGGTCAACCAACTATAAAAAGTGGTAACGGTGGTTGGGGTATACAGCCAAGAACAGCAATAGCACAAAGAAAAGATGGAGCAATACTTATGTTGGTTATTGATGGAAGACAGACTGATAGTTTAGGTGCCACATTAAAAAATGTTCAGGATATTTTGCTTCAATATGATGCATATAACGCATTTAATTTAGATGGTGGGGCATCAAGTACTATGGTATATAATTCTAAACTAATAAATAAGCCAAGTGATATAATGGGTGAAAGATACGTTCCATGTGCTTTTATTATAACAAAATAATTAAATATAAAAAGTGAGGAAAATAGATGAAGAAGGTTTTAATATATTTAGCTATATTCTTAGCTACAGGTACATTAATAACTATTGTAGCTCTTAATTTAGTTGATAATTTTATATATTCGCTAGGGCAGACTAGTGCTTTTAGTAGCACTACTAGTTCAACATCAGAAATAAAGAGCAATGTAAAGATAACATTACCACAAAATGAAGATGCTAATATACAGTATTCATATAATAACAAATATTATACATACCAACAAGACGGAAAAATATATATTAATACTTTATCTGACGGAAAAAATGTAGATATAATTGAGGAAGAAGAAACAATATGTTATTACAATCTGTTGTACGATAAAAATATGATAATATATTTTACTGAGTCTCAAAATACAACTACAAGTACTAAATTAGTACTTAACACTTACGAAATAGATACTCAAAGAAAAAGTGAGTATAACAACTTTAATGTAAATAATTTTTCTCGTATAAAAGATATGAATATGTCACCAATTATAAACATAATATATATTAACATTGAAACAAAATCAGGTAACTATACAAATAATATATTATATAAAATAGATTTATTTAATAGTATGTCACAGGTTAGATCAGGTATAATAATTGATAAACTTATAATGAGACAACAAAAAGATAGAATATATTATGAGGATAATAAATCTAATATATATTATTCTGGAGGTATCATGAAAATATTTAAAAATGATGTAGATTTAATTGGAATTGACTCAGATGATAATTTATATTTCATGGAGCAAGAAAATAAACAAATTGTATATAAAGTAACTGATAATGAAATAACAGATACAATAGAACTTAGCGATAGTGATGTAATAACAACATATTGCAATAATGAAGGTGTTTATGTTATATATCCAACATATGTTGTAAATGTTGCAGGAAAAAATCCATATAAAAGAATTGGTAAAATGTCAAAATATGTTGAATTTGAAGCAATTAAAAATAATATAATGTATCTTAGAACATCAAATAATTTATTAATTTCAACAGAATTAGTTGAAAATTAACTTGTATTGGGGGGAATAGCATGTCTATAATTCAATCAATAATATTAGGTATAGTGCAAGGAATAGGTGAATTCTTACCTATATCTAGTTCTGCTCATCTTATAATTGTAAGATATTTATTTAATTTTAAAGAAATGGAACCTGCATTTGAAACTGCTTTTGATATAGCATTGCATTTTGGTACTTTAATTGCTGTGCTTTTAGTATTTTGGAAAGACTGGATTAATTTATTTAAAGGCGCATATGATAATGTAGTACATAAGAAAAAGACTTTTAATGGAAAAATGTTTTGGTATTTGGTGTGTGCAACAATTCCAGGAGCTATTGTTGGTATGTTGTTTGAAAGTGTAATAGAAAATGTAATAAGAAATAATATGGTAATCATAGCTTTACTTCTAGCACTTATGGGAGTGTTTATATATCTTGGAGATAAATGGGCAGAAAAGAAATATAAAAAACAAATAGAATTTGAGCAACTCACTTTTAAGCAAACTTTCATAATTGGTTGCTCACAAGCTTTAGCTGTTGTCCCAGGATTTTCACGTTCTGGTACAACAATACTTGCGGCAAGACTTATGGGAATATCAAGGGAAGCTGCGGCAAAATTTACTTTTTTACTTTCTACTCCAATTATATTTGGTGCTGCAATTATAAAAGTAAAAGATTTATTTATAGGGTTTGATATTTCTATTTTAATTGGTATAATAACAGCTGCAATTGTAGGAATAATTAGTATTAAATTTTTATTAAAGTATATTAAAAAACATGACTTTGCTGTATTTGCATACTATCGTGTTATTATTGCAGTAATTGTACTTGCAAAAGTGTTTTTCTTTTAATATTTATGATTTTTAAATCAATCAAAATTTAGATAAATTGGTAAAAATAACACATTAAAAAAGTATTAAAACCATATCCAAATTTGATTGATTTTTTGACTATTAAAATTTTACTTTTTGAATTTTTTTGTTATTATTATCTAAAAATACTTTCCTTTTTTTTACTATTAGTATATAATATACTTAGATTAACAATTAAAGGAGATTGATTTCTATGATGAAATATAACGAGATAATAAAAAATATAAATATATTACTTGCCGATGATGATGAAGATTATTTACTAATGACATATGCTTTCTTAAAGCAGGCAGGATATAATGTAGATAAAGTAACAGATGGTGTCCAAGCAATAGATGCACTAAGCAATAAAGATTATCAAATATTATTACTTGATTATTTTATGCCAGGATTTAATGGTGAAGAAGTAGTAAAAAAAGTAAGAGAAACAAATAAGGAAATAATAATTATATTACAAACAGGATTTTCTGGTAAAAAACCTCCAATTGAAACTATGCAAGAATTAGAAATACAAAATTATTATGACAAAACAGAAGGTATATCTAGATTAAATCTTGAATTAATTTCTGCTGTTAAGATATTTCATCAACAAAACGAAATTGAGCTTAGCAAATATAGAACTAATGCAATAGGAGCTCTTATTGAAAGTATAGCTCAAGAAATAAAAGCCGATTTACTTGCTGTTAGTGCTGGACTTGAAGTAACTAATATATTATTTAATAATCAATCAAAAGAAATTACAAAAGATGATATAAATAAGCTTGGTAAATTTTATGAAAGTAATAAAGAAACACTTTCAAAAATTGACAAAGTATTAACTTCTGTTATAATGCAAGCAAATTCAACTAATGATTCTGTTATGGAAGCTCAAGAAGCAATTGATATAATCTCATTAATTTTAAATCATGTTTCTAAGCTTAAAGGAGTAAAACTAATTACTAATGTATCTTTAAGACCAAATAGTTATATTAAAGGAAATGTAAATGATAACATATTTATCATTTGTGAGATTATTAAAAGATTAATGGATATTAAAACATCAGGTGAAGAAATTTTATTAACTTGTACTGAAGACGAAAATAATTGGTACTTTAACATAGAGACATCTAGTATATTCTGCCTTCCACGAAATTTTATCTATATGTTAAAAAGACTTAGCATTTCAATAGATGAAATTTCAATAAACATAGAAGAGAATGTTATATCCATTATTATGAACAAACAATAACTTTAATTAATATAATGTATAAAAAATAACATATAGTAGGACTTAATGTCATATTATATGTTATTTTAAGTTTACAATTGTTACTCCATAACTTCCTTCAAAATATTCTCCAAGTCTAAAGTCTTTTACATAAGGACAGCTTTTTAAATAATCATGAACAGCTTTCCTTAATACACCTCCATGTTTTCCATGTATAATTTTTATTTGTTTACAATTGTTATACAATGCATCGCTTATATATTGTTCTATATTAATTAAAGCTTCATTTAAAGTTTGATGCCTTATCATTAATTCATTACAGAATTCTTTTGATGATTTTGTAATATTAATAGTAACGTTATTTTTTTTAGTATTTTTATTTTCATTTTTGCTATCTTCTAGTTTTGAAACATTTGAAGAATTAACCAATACATATTTATCATTTATATTTATTACATAATAGTCTTTTTTTTTGAAATTAACAATATATCCAATTAAGTTAGTATTATTAATTTTTACATAGTCACCAATATTTAACATCGTATCCTCCTTGTGTTTACGATAAATATTATACCATATATTATAGTCTTTGTCCAATATTATATTATATATTCACATTACATAAAATGTAAATATTGCAAATGCCTGTAAATTATAGTATAATAGTAATTAGATTTTGAAAGGAAAATATATGAATAAACAAGAAAATATA
>CAYSKD010000028.1:6729-8922 GCA_964431665.1 uncultured Clostridium sp. | reverse complement strand
CAAAAAGTCCGGACTTTTTAAATTATATAGATAGTGAAGAAGAAATAAAAGATTCAATAAAATTTAGTCAAAATGAATTACTTAAAAAGGGATATACAGAGGCAGAATATAAAGCAATAGAAGCAAGAATAACAGCATATAAGTATTTTCTTGAAAATGATGTATTAAGTATTTTTAATGCGCCATATAAAAATGTTTTAAATAAATTACTAAACAATGAATTTGTAAAATTATTTTCTATTGATAAAAATTTAAATAAAGATAAGTTCGATGAGCAAAAAGCTAAAATTGAAAAGATTTGGAATTTGTTGTTACATGGCAGTTTTGAAGAATATGTTAAATTTAATATGGAAGAAATAGAAAAATCATATAGTAATGCACAAATAAGTTTAGAGGAATATAATGCTAAGTTAAAGGAACAAGAAGATATATTACAATATGAAATAGATAAATATTCAGAAAATGAATCTCAGTATAAAAATGAACTTTTAACGTATTATCAATCAATAGATAATAAAATTAGTGCCAAATATAGCTTTACAAACTATATCTATTTAAATGAACAAAGGATAAAATATTTAGAAAATCAAAAATTGATAATAAAGTATAGACTTAAAAATAATATTGCTCCATGTTATACGATTGAGCAATATAAATATAATCCAGTGGGATATTGTAGGTATACATATAATAATTATGCAAGCACAATTTCAGCCTTTTTAATTGGCCTTTTGGGGGTAGTTTTAGGCTCAATATGTATTAGAGGCGAGGTGTCAAAAGGAACTATCAAAACCTTATTTTCTTTGCCAATAAAAAGATATAAAATACTAATAGCAAAGATATTAAGTATAATAATTGTTATGACAGTTGCAATACTTATTTTATCACAACTAAGCATATTAATTGGAAATATATTATATAAAGGTTCTACAAATGAATATTTATATGTGCATAATTTAGAGGTAAAAACAATTAGTACTTGGACGCATGAAACGTTATATTATTTATTAAAATTGCCAGAAATAATTGTGTATATGTTAATTGGAGTAGCGTGTTCTGTATTATTTAGAAGTAAATTTGCAAGTATAATACCTATAACAATATATGTAGGAATTACCATTTATATACAGTCATTATTCTTAGGGGTAAATATAAACGAGCTCTTTGATATTAGTTTTTTAAGATATTTTCCATTTGAAAATATAAAAATAGCGGATAAAGTATTACATATAGAGACATATGCACAAGGCTTAAGTGTATTGCCAACTAGTCTTACAAATTCAATTATTACAATAGCTTTAATGTCTATTTTAGCACTATTAATAGCATTTGATGGTATTAATAAAAAGGAAATATAATAACGGAGGAGTTCTATGAAAAAAGTAAATGTAGGAGTTATATTAACAATTATAGTGATTTTTATATATGTTGTTTTTATGGTGTTGATGAAAAATGTACAAAAATTAGATAAAGAAAATGTACAAAAAGTATTAAATGACTATATGCAAGTGTATAACTATTATTCTTTATTAGATAAAGAAGATAGAGTATTAGATAAAGAAATAGAAGAGGTAAAATATAATGAATATTTAAAAGAAATGAAAGATGCTTTAAGCAAGTATGTGGATGATGAATTCTTAGATAATATATATGAGCAATATAAAGAAAGGCTTGATAAGCAAATATTAGGAGAATATATGTTTTATGACTACGTAAAGGAAATTGATAGTATTGTGGATTATAAGATTGTTGAAGATTGTATTACGATATTTGTAAAATTTAAGCAAACAGTTGATAGAGATAAAAGAATATCTCCTATATATGATGAAAATTTAGGAAGGTATATAGGAGATGTAAAAAATCAAAAAGGACAAGATTATATAACAGAACTTTTAGTTTTTAGAAAAAAAGGTAATGATTACAAATTAATTAACCATGGAATTATAGATGCAAATTTTTATGGATTTGAAAGTACTGTTATGTAATTAAGTTTTTAATTAGAAATACAGTAGATTATATATTTAAGATATTGAAAAATAGACCGTTATAAAAAAAATAGCGGTTTATATTTATGTCAAAATTTGCGATGAAAAATGTTTGACATGTATATGTATAGTAATGTATAATAAATAATGATAATATTATCAAATAGTCTTAATCAAAAGAAATTATATTCAAATAAATTTAAATTCA
>CAYSKD010000028.1:0-6629 GCA_964431665.1 uncultured Clostridium sp. | reverse complement strand
CAAAAAATTTAAAATCAATTAATATGAAAATAGAAGATATAATAAATGTAACAGGGCTATCTAAAAAAGAAGTTATGGATGCTTAATAATAATTATTACTAATAAAATATTATTTATTGTGTTATTATATAATGTATCTCTATATTAAAAAAATACAAATTTCTCTACATACTCTTTTTCCATTTACAAGATATTTTCGTCTAACAACTATCAATGCCAATGTTTTATTGCATTATTGTTACAATTTTGTAAAATTACTCCAAAATTATTGACTTACTAAGGTTTTTTATGTATAATATAAGGGTATCTATTTATAGATATATAAATGTTAAAGAAAAGGGGTGAACTTAAAGTGCCAACATTTAGTCAATTAGTTAGAAAAGGTAGAGAAGAAAAAGTAACAAAATCAAAATCACCAGCTTTACAAAGGGGTTATAACTCTAGAAAAAAGGCTTCAACTAATCAGTCTTCTCCACAAAAAAGAGGCGTTTGCACAGTCGTAAAAACTCAAACTCCTAAAAAGCCAAATTCAGCTCTTCGTAAGGTAGCTAGGGTAAAATTATCTAATACAATGGAAGTAACAGCATATATTCCGGGAATTGGACACAATTTGCAAGAACATAGCGTTGTTTTAATTCGTGGTGGTAGGGTAAAGGATTTACCAGGTGTACGTTATCACATTGTAAGAGGAGTGCTTGATACAGCTGGTGTTGCTGATCGTATGCAAGCAAAATCAAAATATGGTGCAAAAAGAGCAAAGAAAAAATAATATTTAAGTTAGGCGCTTGAAGTTTAAAATAGATTACAAGCCCTTGCAGAAATAAAAAGTTTTTGAGTACCTTATGAACTTATAGATGAGTTCATAAAAAATTAAGGAGGGAAGAAAAGTGGCAAGAAAAGGACATATTGCAAAAAGAGAAGTTATGCCAGATCCAATATATAATTCTAAAATTATAACAAAGCTTATTAACAAAGTTATGTGGGATGGTAAAAAAGTAACAGCTCAAAAAATTGTTTATGGTGCTTTTGATATAGTTGCAGAAAAGACAGGAAGAAACGCATTAGATGCATTCCAACAAGCATTAGATAATGTAACTCCAGCTTTAGAAGTTAAAGCTAGACGTGTCGGTGGTGCTACATACCAAGTACCTATGGAAATTAGAGCAGATAGAAAACAATCACTTGCAATTAGATGGTTAGTTGAATATGCTAGAAAAAGAAATGAACATAGCATGGAACAAAAACTAGCAGGTGAAATAATGGATGCAATTAATGGTCAAGGTGGAGCTTTCAAAAAGAAGGAAGATACACATAAAATGGCTGAAGCAAACAGAGCGTTTGCGCATTATAGATGGTAATTTTATAGAAAGGAGGAAAAAATATTTATGTCAGATAGAGAATATCCTCTTGAGAGGACAAGAAATATCGGTATCATGGCTCATATTGATGCTGGTAAAACAACAACTACTGAAAGAATACTATTTTATACAGGAAAAACTCATAAAATAGGAGAAGTTCATGATGGTGGAGCAACAATGGATTGGATGTCTCAAGAACAAGAAAGAGGTATTACAATTACTTCTGCTGCAACAACATGCTTTTGGAATAATAATAGAATAAACATTATTGATACACCAGGACACGTAGATTTTACAATTGAAGTTGAAAGATCTCTAAGAGTTCTTGATGGATCTGTTACAGTTCTTTGTGCAAAAGGTGGAGTTCAACCACAATCTGAAACAGTTTGGAGACAAGCTAACAAATATAATGTACCTAGAATGGTATATGTTAATAAAATGGATATTACAGGAGCTGATTATTTTAATTGTATTAAACAATTAAGAGAAAGATTACAAGCAAATGCAGTACCAATTGCCCTTCCAATAGGTAAGGAAGATTCTTTTAAAGGTATTGTAGATTTATTAAAAATGGAAGCATTAATACATTATGACGACCTTGGAAAAGATGTAAGACACGAGCCAATTCCAGACGATATGAAAGAAATGGCAGAAAAATATAGAACAGAATTAATGGAACATATTGCAGAGCAAGATGATGAATTAATGGAAAAATATCTTGCAGGAGAAGAGTTAACAATTGAGGAAATGAAATCTGCTATTAGGAAGTCTACAATAGCAGGGACTATGGTTCCTGTAACTTGTGGAAGCTCATATAAAAATAAAGGTGTTCAAGAATTACTTGACAATATTGTTGATTATATGCCAGCTCCAACTGATATTCCACATATAAAGGGTGTATTAGAAGATGGAACTGAAGAAGAAAGAATTTCTGCAGATGATCAACCTTTTGCTGCATTAGCATTTAAAATAATGACAGATCCATATGTTGGAAAGTTAACATTCTTTAGAGTATACTCTGGTACGCTTGAAAGTGGATCATATGTATTAAATGCAAACAAAGGCAAAAAGGAAAGAATAGGAAGACTTATTCAAATGCATGCAAATAATAGACAAGATATAGATAAAGTTTATTCTGGAGATATAGCTTGTGCTGTTGGATTAAAAGATGTTGTAACAGGTGATACTATTTGTGATGAAAATGCTCCAATAATACTAGAATCTATTGAATTTCCAGAACCAGTTATAGATATATCTATTGAGCCAAAAACTAAAGCAGACCAAGAAAAAATGGCTATTGCTTTACAAAAATTAGCTGAAGAAGATCCATCATTTAAGACATATACAAATCAAGAAACTGGTCAAACTATTATCGCTGGTATGGGTGAATTACACTTAGATATCATTGTTGACAGAATGAAGAGAGAATTTAAAGTTGAAGCTAATGTTGGTAAACCACAAGTTGCATATAAAGAAACAATTAAAAAGCCAGTTAGAGTAGAGGGTAAATTCATAAGACAATCTGGTGGTAGAGGTCAATACGGTCATGTATGGCTTGAAGTTGAACCAAATGAAGCTGGAAAAGGATATGAATTTGAATCTAGAATTGTTGGTGGCGTTGTTCCTAAAGAATATGTTAAACCAACTGATGAAGGCGTACAGGATGCTATGAAAGCAGGTATACTTGCAGGATACCCTGTTGTTGATGTAAAGGTTGCCCTTGTTGACGGTTCTTATCATGATGTTGACTCATCTGAAATGGCTTTCCATGTTGCTGGTTCAATGGCATTTAAAGAGGCTTGTCGCCAAGGTGGTGCTGTATTACTTGAACCAATCATGAAAGTTGATATAACAGTTCCTGAAGAATATATGGGAGATGTTATTGGTGATGTAAACGCTAGACGTGGTAGAATGGAAGGTATGGATACAATACAAGGTACAACTACTATACATTCATTTATTCCACTTTCTGAAATGTTTGGATATGCTACAGATTTAAGATCTAAAACACAAGGAAGAGGAGTTTATACTATGGAACCTTCTCATTATGAAGAAGTTCCAAAATCAGTTCTTGAAACAATAGTTTCCCAAAGAACTAAAAAAGAAGAATAATTGTGAATAATTTGTAAAAAAAACAAAAATACACTTTTATATATTGCAAAATGTGTTAAAGTGTAGTAGAATATAGAAAAATAATGCTTTATGCATTAAATAGGTTAAGGAGGAATTTAAAATGGCAAAAGCTAAGTTTGAAAGAAACAAACCACATGCTAATATTGGTACTATTGGTCACGTTGACCATGGTAAAACAACATTAACAGCTGCAATAACTAAATATTGTAGTTTAAAAGGTGGAGCAGAATTTAAAGCATATGATCAAATAGATGGTGCTCCAGAAGAAAGACAAAGAGGTATTACAATCTCTACAGCTCATGTTGAGTATGAAACAGATAATAGACACTACGCTCACGTTGACTGCCCAGGACACGCTGACTACGTTAAAAATATGATTACTGGTGCAGCACAAATGGATGGAGCTATCCTTGTTGTTTCTGCTGCTGATGGTCCAATGCCACAAACAAGAGAGCATATCTTACTTGCTAACCAAGTTGGCGTTAAGTATATCGTTGTCTTCATGAATAAATGTGATATGGTTGACGACCCAGAATTATTAGAATTAGTAGAAATGGATATAAGAGATCTATTAAATAAATATGATTTCCCAGGAGATACAACTCCAATTGTCCAAGGTTCTGCACTTAAAGTATTAGAATCTACTTCAACTGATCCTAATGCTCCAGAATATGAATGTATTAAAAAATTATTAGATGTAGTAGATTCATATATACCAACACCAGAAAGAGATACAGAAAAACCTTTCTTAATGCCAGTTGAAGATGTATTTACTATTACAGGTAGAGGTACAGTTGCAACAGGAAGAATTGAAAGAGGTACTCTAAAAGTTGGCGAAGAAATTGAAATCGTTGGTCTTTCTGACGAAAAGAAGAAAACTGTAGTAACAGGAATTGAAATGTTTAGAAAATCATTAGATGCAGCTCAAGCTGGAGATAATGCAGGTCTTCTTTTAAGAGGAATTCAAAGAAATGAAATTGAAAGAGGTCAAGTTATTGCTAAACCTGGTTCAATCCATCCACATACTGAATTTGAAGCTGAAGTATATATTCTAACTAAAGAAGAAGGTGGAAGACATACACCATTCTTCCAAGGATATAGACCACAATTTTATTTCAGAACTACAGATGTTACAGGTGTTATTGAATTACCAAAGGATAAAGAAATGGTAATGCCTGGTGATAATGTATCTATGAAAATTAAGCTTATCACTCCAATAGCAATTGAAAAAGGATTAAAATTTGCTATTCGTGAAGGTGGTAGAACAGTAGGAGCAGGTTCTGTTTCTAATATAATTGAATAATATTATATTTAAAAAGTTGAAGTGGTTTTAACCATTTCAACTTTTTAATCGTTGTTGTTTTAGTTATAATAATTATAGTAAAGAAGAAAACAAAGATGTAAAATAAGAAAATCATAATGTAGATGTTATAGACAATAATGAACTTGAAGTTAAACGAAAAGGTTTTACTCAAGAAAAAAATGACTTAGAAGCAGATAAAGATTATAAAGAGGAAATCGAAAAAGATAATAACTAAATAATAAAAGCTTAAGAGTTAAAAACTCTTAAGCTTTTAAACGTTAATTTAATGAAAATATAGCAAAATTTAATATACCTGCAAATATTAACCATATTATATATGGTATTTGCAAATATCCTGCAAGCGGGCTTATCTTAAAGAATTTAACAAACATAACAATTACAAATATTAATAGTAGTATAAGCCATAAAAATGAGAAGAAAAGAAGTCCTAATCTAAAGAAGAATAATGGCCATAAAGCATTAATTATTAACTGAATAATATATATTGTGATAGCCCTTTTTCTGAATTTCTCATCTGTATTGTTTACGCAAACTAAGTATGAACTAATTCCCATTAAAATGTATAGAATTGACCATACGATAGGAAATACAATAGGTGGAGGGGTAAAATTGGGTTTTGTAAGATTGTTGAAATCTTGCATGTTTCCCCCAAGTAAAGCTCCTATTCCTCCAAATACTAAAGCTATTACAATAAATAGCGCCAATAGTTTGTAATTTTTATTTTCCATTTTAACTCACATCCTATTATTATTTTATCCAAAAAACAAAAAAATATATCTAAATTATGTGAAAAAGGTAAAATAAATTAAAAATATAGTTTTATAAAAAATAAATATTTTTGTAAATGTTTATATAATTTGACATAATGTAGAAACTATGATATGATATATGCGTGTAAAAGTTAAGTAAATTAATTATATTAAATTAATTGGAGGTATTTTTTATGGAAGAACTGCATGTTATGGATGTTCGGCTTAGAGGATGTGGATTTACTCTTTATCCTGCTGCTGATGAGGCAAATGTTGATTGGGATGTGATGCACAACATTTTATTTGCAATTAATCGCAAAGTGGGTACAGTAAATGATGATGGCATGTCTTTTGAAAAAGAATATAATATTCAAAGTCAAAATCCTAATATCCCTATACATTTCAATGTAACTGATTTTGAAGAGGATGTTATACATAAAGCTGTAAGAGAAGATTTGATAACCGTTGAGATGGACAAATGCTCTTTAACAAATAAATGCATTGATATATTAAGAGTAGCAGCTGCTAAGCAAAAAGAACTTGACGACAAAGGATTTCATTTTTGTCCGTGTGCAATGTTTTAATTAAACAAGGAGTGCCTAAGAAAAATATTCTTAGGTGCTCTTTGTTTGATTACTTAAATTATTATTACAGTTTTTAATAAAAAATATAATGAAAGGTTGTAATATAGGCATAATTATACTAAATATAAGTAAAACCAATGCAAGATTTGGAATTTGCTTTTGATATAGCCTATATAAAATACCAAAATAAAAAAACAAAAATATAATAGAAGTTATACATTTTGTAAATGGCAAAAACATAGATATAACAAGTATGGGTAATAAAAGTTCAGGATTATTTATTTCTATACCAAATAACTTAGTTTTGCCAATTATTGATCCTTTTGTATATAGGCATCCGTAAGGGATAAAAGCTAAAAAGGCGTATTTATCTGAGTTGTTTTTAGCCATTGTATAAAGCCCAATAGCCTTTATTAGCCAAATAAAAAATATAAAGATAAACGATACAAACATAATTGATATAAAACTACTTGTAATTTGT